>USNN01000089.1 GCA_900556185.1 uncultured Eubacteriales bacterium | reverse complement strand
AATAATAAGCATATGGTTTTGCAACTTAAAAAGGAAGCGTATAGGCTTATTGATGCACTAACATTTCAATATAGAAGGTCGGCGTTTAAACCAATTGCAGAAGAAATTAGTTTTGGTGCTAATGGTAATAGTAAAGGTGTGGATGTCGGCGAGAATATAAGTCTTGAGGGTAAAATAGACCGTGTTGATAAATATAAGAATTATTTTAGGGTTATAGACTACAAAACCGGCCACATTGACCTTGCTAGCAAGACTACCTACTATGGAGAAAAAATTCAGTTGTTTAGTTATTTGCTTGCAACAAAAAATGAAAAATTGAAGCCTGCTGGAGCCTTTTATTTGCCAATTAGAAATGTGTTTATAGACGAAAACGAAGGCACTAATTTTTCTACATACAAAATGCAAGGATATTTTGTGAACGACCCAGAAATTATAAAGGCGTTTGACGAAAAAATAGCATTTGAAAACAACAAAAGCGATGTTGTAAATGTAACCATAAGCACAAGCAAAGAAAACAAAGAAACGGGCACTATTACCGCAACAGGGTCTAACGCATTAACTAGTGATGAACTAGAAGGATTGATAGAATACACAAAAAAAATTGCAACAGGGGCGACTAAAGAAATTTTAAGTGGCTATATAAAACCATCACCATTAGAATCGGATGGGCGAACACCTTGTGATTATTGCGATTATAAATATGCGTGCGGTAGAGATTTTAACTCTAATTTGGAAGTAAGAAAATCTAGAGCAAATATAACTCTCGAAAATTTTATAGATAAAGGAAAAAGTGATGACAGATAATGCAAATGGGTTGCCAAGTTACCTAACCGATGTGCAGAAAAAAGCAATTTTGGATAGAGAAAAAAATATGCTAATTTCGGCATCGGCGGGGTCGGGCAAAACATCGGTTTTAATAGAAAGAATAAAGGATATAATACGAAAGCACGAAGCAGATGTAACAGAAATTTTGGTCGTTACTTTCACTAAAGCTGCTGCCAGCGAAATGAAAGAACGACTAACCACAAAACTTGAAGAAATTGAGCCAAAGTCTGATTATATTTTAGAGCAACTTTCTAACATTAATATTGCAAGCGTTAGCACCTTGCATAGTTTTTGTGCAAAGTTATTAAAAACTTATTTTTATTATATTGGGCTAGACCCATCATTTGTGCTAATTGATGAAATTGAGTCTACGGCGCTAAAATCTAAGGCTCTAACAAAACTAATTGATGGCAAGTTTGTGGCTCAAGATAAAGAGTTTTTTGAACTATTAGATATTTTTTCTATTAATCGAAAAGAAGATAATTTTAGAGAAATTATTTTAAAATTATATAACTATATGCTAACGCAAATAGACCCAGATGAGTGGTTTAATAAAACCATTAGTTTAGCCTATAACACTAACTTAGAAAAAAATATATGTGCTGAATTTGTAAATAACTACATAATAAAAGAATTTGCAAAACTAACAAGTGAAGCCGATAGTTTACTAAGTAGGTTAAGTGCTTATGAGCAAGCCAAAATGATAGAGGTTGTAAATAGCATATACATTAATTTGTTAAAAATAAAGCCAACAAATAATTTTGAGTTAAATAGCACAAGAATAGGTGAGTTTGAAAAAGTAAAAAGTATTCCAACCAAAGTGGAAGATGGTATGCAAGGGTTAAAAGAAGAACTAAAATTATTTAAAGCAAAGTATACAAAACTAAAAGAACTTGCAGAGAAAAATTATAACTTTGATAAACCCGAAAACATATCTAAAAGGCTAAAAGTTACCAAAGAGCGAATAGTATCCTTGTATGGCTACACCAAAGAATTTAAAGCTATTTATGATAGTTTGAAAAAAGAAAAGGTATCGCTAGATTTTTCTGACCTAGAAGAATTTACTCTAGAACTACTTAAAAACCAAGATGTGGCTAGTGAGGTTCGTGATAAATATAAGTTTATATTTGTGGACGAGTATCAAGACACAAACCTAGTGCAAGAAGAAATTTTAAGGC
>USNN01000088.1 GCA_900556185.1 uncultured Eubacteriales bacterium | reverse complement strand
TGGGGATTTTTTTGTTCAAATTTTTAAGAGTAGCCTATTTCGTTTGCTTTTAAATTTTGATTAATATATAATAATTATTATAAAAAATACAATTTACGAATAAACTAAAGTAATAAACTATGGAGAAAATTTATGCAAAAATGGTTTAAATACATTCTACTAACTATGTCGTTATGCGTTGTTTCTATTGGGCTTGTATTCTTGGGGTTTAGTTCAAATAAGCAAGAAACTAAGCCTGAAATAATAAACACTGACACGGTTACTACTTCTACCACCCTAACTGCAGCAGAATCTAGAATTTTTGGTGAAGTCACAAACGACGGTGTTATTAGTTATTTAAAAATTACAATACCAGAAGTTCCTGGTGATATAGTCAATTTAAAAATAGAACAACACCATTCAGGCTACACTTACCTTCAAAAGGTTGACGAAACTGGCAACACTTGCTATTTTGAAAACAAAGCTGGTGCAGCGAAAGAAACCACATTCTATTTCACCCGTCCTGCAATTTACACAGTAACTTATACTGCTAGAAACATCGTTTATGAATACTCATGCGAATTTTCTCCTACCATAAACGAAACAATTGTAAAACAACTTTATACAAGCAATGATGGTGGCGTCACAAAAAATCAAATCGTTTACACCGAAAACGGCGAATACTTTTTCACGAGAGCCGGAGAATTGAATATTCCAACTGATAGTTTAAACTTGTATAAAATTACAGCAACCACAAAAAATACTGAAAAAACAGCCGAATTAACCACCACAGTTGAAGACAATAAATACGGCATTACCACCTACACAATTTCAAACACAGCTGGAAATTATAGAACCACTTTAGATATTACAACTTTAACCATAAATTTTGATACAACTTTTAAATCTGCAAACGGAGTTACTATAAATAAAAACAACTACTTACATCTTGGCGGATATGTATTTAATGATAAAATAGCACTAGAAACCGTTGTAAATAGTGCCGCTACCGACCTTCTTGGCAACACTTTAAGTAGTAGTGAAATTACCGAATTACTTTCTAAATTAGACTTTAAATTAACCGAAACTCTAAGAGATTCAAAAAACACGCAAAACGTTGGCGTAAATACTACAACAATTGAACCAGAAAATAACAAAGTTAGTTTTGTAAATGATGTTGCCGACCACTCTATATTTGTGTTAAGTGCAGAAATAAAAGGTGCAACCGACAATAAAGTTTATAATAGCAATATCACAACCTACAAAATAATAACAAAAATACCAACCAATGATGATGGCGACCTAATTTTTGCCGTTGTTATGGGTCAAATTGAAAATGAAGCATCTAGAAACTATCTTAGTGGCGTGTTAAACGGATACTTAAAAGATAACACCACCATTTACTACCCTGCTGAATCTGTAAGACTATTCTTTAATGGCGACACAACTGGAACAAGGCTTAAATACACAGCAAATAATTCAGGCTTACTAGAAGCAACCAAGGGTCGAGATTTTTCTACTAACAATGAAAAAATCACCATTGAAAATGGTGCTACCTCATTCGACCAATTTATTACATTTAACTTTAATATTAAAACATACATCTCGTCTGATTTTATTTCTAAAATGCTACGAAACAATATGTTTTACAACAACACCTCTCACCTTATAGACGACTATTCTGACTACGAAAACGAAATAGACGAACTTATCACAAACTTTATTTATAATGTCCCTTCTGATTATTCATCAACTTGTATTCCAATGCGTATAAGAGTTACCTATAATGGAACAAGTTTTGATGACATCGCTGATCTTAAAAATTCTGATAAATTTGAATTTAGCAACTATGGCGACTATGTAATTGAGTTTTATAACTTACCAAATTACGAATTTTTGATGTCTAACCTTGCAAGCCTTGCAAACACCAACTTCTATTATAGATTATCATTTAAGATTGCAGGTCCTAGCATTACAGCCACAACAAAAAATTACAATAATGAAACCATTACCTTATCAAACGATATGTACACTCAACG
>USNN01000087.1 GCA_900556185.1 uncultured Eubacteriales bacterium | reverse complement strand
ATCCACTCCAATCGTTGGTTGTCTTTAGGAAAAGCGTAGCAGAAATGCTTAGTAAAGTCAAGAGAATCCTAAACAATTTTATTTAATTTATTTTCTAGAACAATTTTGTTTATAAGTTCACTTAATTCACTTTTGTTAATTTCCATATAATCTCCTAGTAAAATATTACACCACTTTTACAAATTTTACAATAAAAAAAACCGAAGGTTTGGTTTCCCTCTCCCTCGGTTAAAATTAAACTACTTAAGTTTAACAGTAGCGCCAGCTTCTTTAAGCTTAGCAGCCATTTCGTCAGCAGCTTCTTTATGAACGTTTTCTTTAACAACGCTTGGAGCGCCATCAACTAGAGCCTTAGCTTCTGATAGACCAAGACCAGTGATTTCTCTAACAGCCTTGATAACAGCAATTTTGTTAGCACCAACTTCTTCTAGGCTAACTGTGAATTCGGTTTTTTCTTCTTCAGCAGAAGCTGTATTAGCACCTGCAGCTGGAGCAGCAACAGCCATAGCAGCAGCGCTAACACCAAATTCTCCTTCTAATGCTTTAACTAATTCGTTAAGTTCAACAACTGTAAGTCCTTTAATTTCATCTAAAATCTTATTGATTTCTGCCATTTTAATTTTCTCCTTTTCTTTTTAACCTAATTAGGCATTCTTTTTAGCAGCTTGATCCAATACAACTGCAAGAGATCTGATAGGATTTAACAACATTCCTAACAATTGAGCAACCAATACATCTTTTGATGGGATTGATGCGATTGCTTTAACTTCATCGTAGTTCATTACTTTACCTTCAATGAAGCCGGCTTTTGCTTTCATAACCTTATATTTTGATTCACCATCAAAGGTAATTCTTGCTGGTGCAACAACATCTTCACTTGTAGCAAGTGCTGTAGTTCCATCATAGCAAGCAGAATCAAACTTAATTCCAAGGTCTTCAAAAGCAATCTTTAGAAGTCTGTTCTTGTAAACTTTATATTCACAAGCGTTGTTTCTAAATTCGTTTCTAAGAGCAGTGTCTTGTTCAACGGTTAAGCCTTTATAGTCAACTAGAACTACCGATTTAGCCTTTTGAACACGTTCTTTAATCTCAGCAACGACGTCTTTTTTAAGTTCTTGATTTTGAGACATAATTCCTCCTAAATTGATAAGTAGCCAAATAAAAAATCTTCAGATGCCAAACCGCACCTGAAGATAATATTATCAATCAAGATAGTTCCTAGACAAGATTTACGGATATTATCCACTTGCCGTCTCTGGCACCAAAACTTTCTATTCAATTACTGCAGTGATTATACTACAATTGTATACACTTGTCAATAGATTTAGCTATTTTTTTATATTTAGTCAATAGAACCAACGGTTCTTGGATACAATTCAACGTCACGGATGTTTGAAATGCCAGTTATATACATAATTAGTCTTTCAAAACCTAGTCCGTATCCGCCATGTTTATTAGTACCAAATCTTCTTAAGTCTAGATAATGAGAGTAATCAGCTTCGTTTAAACCACATTCTGCCATTCTCTTTTTAAGAACATCTAGTCTTTCTTCTCTTTGGCTTCCACCCATAAGTTCACCAACACCAGGAACTAGTAGGTCTACCGCTGCAACAGTCTTGCCGTCGTCGTTTAATCGCATATAGAATGCTTTAATATCTTTAGGGTAGTTAGTTAAGAATACAGGTTTACCATAAACTTCTTCAGTTATATATCTTTCGTGTTCGCTTTGAAGGTCTATACCCCACTTAACTGGATATTCAAACTTCTTGTCTGCCTTTTCTAGAATTTCAATTGCTTTTGTGTAGTCTAGAGTAACGAAATCGTTATTTACAACATTTTCTAGTCTTGCAATTAGTCCTTTATCTATAAACTTATTTAAAAATGCTAGTTCGTCTGGGCATTTTTCCATAACGTATCTTATAACATACTTAAGCATTTCTTCTTCGTTTTTCATAACGCCATTTAAATCTGTAAAGCACATTTCTGGTTCCATCATCCAAAATTCGGCAGCGTGTCTTGATGTGTTAGAGTTTTCAGCTCTAAATGTTGGACCAAATGTGTAGGTATTTCCAAACGCATGAGTAATACATTCTTCGTCTAATTGACCCGATACAGTCATACCGACCTTTTTGCCGAAAAAGTCCTTAGAGTAGTCTACTGCACCATCTTTGGTTGTTGGAAGTTTATCTAGGTCTAGGGTTGTTACTTGGAACATTTCGCCAGCACCTTCACAGTCGCTACTTGTTATAATTGGAGTATGAACATACACGAAATTCTTTTCATTAAAGAACTTATGAATGGCAAATGCTGCCACACTTCTTATTCTAAATACAGCGTTAAAGGTGTTTGTTCTTGGACGAATGTAAGCAAGCCCACGCATAAATTCCAAACTATGTCCCTTTTTCTGTAATGGATAGTCTGGGTCGCATGAACCTAAAACAACAACCTTTTCTGCATTAATTTCGTAAGGTTGTTTTGCTTCTGGAGTAACAATAACTTTGCCTTCAACTTCAAAACTTGCACCAGTAATTTGCTTTACAATTTCTGAGTAGTTTGCTAGTTTGTCTT
>USNN01000086.1 GCA_900556185.1 uncultured Eubacteriales bacterium | reverse complement strand
ACACCATCAACCATAGATATAGGCGGTAGTTTTGAAGATAACCAAACCTCTAGCCCAGACAAGTGGACATATTCTGGCGAATTTGATAATGATAAAGATGATGATTCCACTTCAACAAGTGGCGTTATTTCTTCTGACTTAACAGGCTGGGATACTACATATACCACTTGGCTTGAAAATTGGTTAGAAAATTTTAAAACTTCACACAAGTTAGATATAACCGAAGATGCCGACATGGCAAAAGTTATAAGTGCATTAAGAACTGATTTACCAAAAACAAATAGCCCACTTATTCCAAACTATCAAATGAACTCGTCTAATGGTTTTAAAATATTAAAACTAAGTGCTGGTAAAACATATTCTAAATATTTAAACGACACAAGAACAGACGCTGAACTTGTTAGCGCAATAAGAAAAGGTTACATTGCTTACACCTCTAACGACTTTAAACTAGACTCTTATAGCTTCTATAAAATTACTGTATTTGTTAAAACTACTGATTACGGCACTGCTTCTATTTATGTTGGCGGAGATTTAGATAAGTCTGCATTCGATGCTATTCAATCTACTGGCGAAGATTTAAAGACTTATTACTTCTATAGTTTCTCTAATGGTTCTAGCGATACAGTTTCATTTATTAGTGAAACCGAACCAACATCTACCACCCTAACCTATAATGGTAACGTTTATAAGTTAGACGCAGATGGCACATTTAAAATTGACACAACTCAAGAAAATTATACCTCTGATAAAGCAAACTACACAATTTCATTTAAAGACAAACAAGAAACAGCTAGTTTTGCAGATTGGAAACAATATTCTATTTATATCAGCACAACAACTGAAACAAGCATAAACCTAAGCCTAGCACTAGGCACTAAAGACAATAAGAGTGAAGGCAACGCATATTTTGACGATGTAAAGGTCGAAAAAATTAGACTATTAGACTTCGTTAATAATGCAATAGCATCTTCAGACACAGTTGTTTTTGATAACCGTGAAATATTAACTCCAAACAACACAAATTCTAGAAACTACACAACTATAGAAGACTTTGAAACCGCTCACAACTGGACACTTGTAAATGCCCCACTAGACGATACTGATATTTCTATGGTTGAAGAAGCTATAACCACAGGTTATGTTGAGACATTTAAAAACAACAACCCAACTGGCGTTAATAAAATTCTTAAAGTTAATAACCACAACAGCACAAGCGTTGTATTAAAATCCGCTGATATTGACATTTCAAAATTAAGATATTATAGACTATCTTTATATGTTCAAAGCACTACCAATACTCCAATTGAAGTTAAACTTATTGGTAAAAATGCAAGCGGTAGCGATGTAGAAAGCAAAAATTCATCTTCTGCTTACACAACAAAAGAAGAAGGCAGTACTTCCCTTACAAATTTCTGGGTTGCTTATGTGTTCTATATTGAAGCCCCAGCACTAAAAGATACCACTGCAAGACTTGAAATAACAGTTGGCGAAAATAGTATTACCTATTTTGACAATTTAGTAATTGAAAATGTTACCAAGTCTGAATATACTGACACAAAAGATAGCAAAATTACACTAAACACAAGCATTAAAGACCCACTTATTGAAAACGGCAATTTCTCTAGTTACGAAAATGTAAAAATTGACGAATACTCTAACCCACTACCACCTACAAACTGGTCTAGTGTTAAAAAGCAAGATGTATATGAATTTTACGCAGACCCAACTAAATCTACAGTAACAAAAGCATTTTTTGCCGATGACCTAACAATCGAAAATGACACAATCACTTACGATTCTAGAACTTACACAAAAGCAGATGGTTCAAATGACTACTCAACCAAAGATGAAAATGGCAAAATCTTATCTAAATTCACATTAGTTAAAGAAGCAGAGTTTTCTTATAAAGCAAGCAAAGCTGGCTATGTTAATGATAACTATAAAGACCTAGTTATTTCATCTAACATTGTTGCAGGTATCCTTCCATTTAACACATCTACAAACATCTTAAAAATTACCGCTAGTTCTAGCGAATCTATGACATATAAATCTAGCGTAATTAAACTAAACAAAACAAGTTCATTATATTTGTTATCTGCTAGCATAAAAACCGATGGAAACACAAAAGCAACACTAAGACTAGTTGATAGTGATGGTAAAATATATGGTTCTATTTCAAATGTATCTACCTACAACACCGAAACTTCTTCATCTGACTGGAAGTCGGTTAAATTTTATGTTGGAACTGGCTTAGACACTAAGGAATTATACTTAGAAATTGAATTTGTAGAAGCAAGCGGAACATTAGAAATTAAAGACGTTAAGGGCTTAGTTACATCTTCAACCGAAGTGCTTACCGAAAAGTTAAAGAAAACCACATTAGAAATGGTTAAAGAAAATATTTCTATTATAGACTTATCTCAAGAAACCTTTATTGAACATAGTTCAACACTAAACACCACCACTAACTTATTTGACCCAAACCTTTATAAACTTGTTGAAATTGAAAACACCACTGCTGGTATTTATGGCATATTAGACACAACTAATGCTCACGCAGATTACACATCTATTACAGCGAAGGACAAAG
>USNN01000085.1 GCA_900556185.1 uncultured Eubacteriales bacterium | reverse complement strand
ATTAGACCAAGAGTTAGGAAGAATTAGAACAACACCTGTTAATATTGGTGGTACAAAATGGAAACCACAATTTCCTATTGAAAGTCAAATTAAAGAAGAATTAGAAACTTTATTAAATCAAGAAAATAAAACTAAAACAGAAATTGCTATTGAGATAATGTTATCAGTAATGAGAAGACAAATGTTTATTGATGGAAATAAAAGAGTTGCAATGTTATTTGCAAATAAAATAATGATTGATAATGGATGTGGAATAATTACTATAGCACAAGAAAATCAAGAAACATTTTATGAAAAACTTATTAAGTATTATGAAAGTGGCGATATGCAAGACTTAAAACAATGGATTTATGATAATTGTATTGACGGTATTGAATTAAATAATCACTAATAGAAAAAATAGTATGAAATCATTAATTTTGAATCATACTATTTTTTATTTTAATAATTTATGTTATACTAAATTTAGGAGAGCATTATGATACATTCATTAGCGGGCGGAAGTATCCGAGAGAAAAAGGTCGCCGATTTTTATAAGGTCGAACTATTAGAAGGCATAAACAAAGGCGGGCTATACTGGTACATTTCGTCAATAAAAAACTTAAATGAAGGTGATATTGTTATTGTGCCCATTGGAGCAAACAATATACACACTAAAGGTCAAATTAAAAAAATTCAAAAATCGGTGGTGCAGGGATGTTCGCCAGTGCCATTTAATGTTGTTAAAAGTATAATTAAAAGGAGTGAATAGTGAAAGTAGAGTTTAACAAAGACCCTAAGGTGGTCGCAACTATTCAAGAAGGTCTTAAGCGCACTGGCGGATATTGTCCTTGCAAACTAAAAAGAATAGAAGAGAACAAGTGTATGTGCAAAGAATTTAGGGACCAAATTGCAGACCCTAATTACGAGGGCTATTGTTTTTGTAAGTTATATTATAAACATAAATAAGGAGAAAGTTATGAAACAAATTACAACAAGCGAATTTAACGAACTAGTCGAAAACTCAAAAACCCCAATTTTAGTAGATTTTTACGCAAATTGGTGTATGCCTTGCAAAATGATGGCACCAGTTCTTGAAGACCTAGAAGACGAGTGTTCGGGACTGGTTAATATATACAAGGTTAATGTCGATGACGAAATGAACCTAGCCGTTAGGTTTAATATAGATAGTATTCCATGCTTATTATATTTTGTAGACGGCAAGTTAAAACAGCGTTTTGTTGGCTTGCAAGATAAAGAAACACTAAAGGGGGTAATTTTAAATGCTTAAAAAAATTATTCCAATTGCAATATGCGTGTTTGTTGCACTAGTGGTCGTAATATATTACTTTGGTGCAGGCTTGTCTAGTTACAAAGCCCTTGGATTAACAAAGTCTGCTGGCATACCAGGGCTAAAAGATGGTTTCACGCCACAAGGCTTAACCCTAGATAAAGAAACAGACAACTACATAATTTCTGGCTACTTTAAAAACAAGCCATCAAGAATATACGTGGTAAAAAAATCTGGCGAAGTGGTTAAATGCGTAAACGTATCCATAAACGGCGAAATATCTAACGGACATTTTGGTGGTGTGGAAATTGTTGGTGATAAACTAATAATTGCTAGCGATAAAATGGTATACGAAGTAAATAAGTCAGATTTATACGCCGAGAATAAAGACGTTGTAGAAACTACTAATGCAGTCGAAACTGGCAACGGTTGCGATTTTGTAACCCTAGCTGGCGATTACTTGGTCGTTGGCGAATACTACAAAAAAGATAAATACGAAACCGACGAAAGCCACTATGTTAAAAACAATAAAGCATTATCTTTTTGTTATAAGGTAACAAACGGCGTGGTAGACTATTCAAACGTGGTCGCAAAAATTAGCACACCAGACGAAATTCAAGGTATGGCAGTAACCACAGATGGCAGAATAATACTAAGTTCGTCTTGGGGTTTAAAGAAAAGCAAGTTATTTATATTTAATGCAAAAATAACCGAGGGCGAAACCATAGTGCTAGACGAAGATAATTTAGCCAAAGAATTAACCTTGCCAAGTATGGCAGAGGAAATTGTGCTAGATGGCTCTACACTGTGCATAAATTACGAGTCTGGTAGCAATAAATACAAATTCTTTAACCGCACAAGAATTAAAAATATTATAACAATGGAAGTATAAACCGTGGTAAATAACGCAACAGAAAAGTTTAATAATTTGGTGGATAACCTAGACAAACTATTCAAAAAATCTTTTAATAGAAAACCCGATGTCGACGACTATAGCTATCTAACATACAAGGCAAGACCAGAAAACAAAATTATGTTAAATAATGTGATAGATTTTTTAAATGAAAATAATCTAACAAGTGATGAGTTTTATTTTTTAAAAAATAGTTTAGGCGATTTTATGCCACCTAAAAGATACACCAAAAACGAGTTCGCTAAAGAGTTCTTTTCAGAACTGGGGGTGTTTTTAGATATAACGGACGGCAAACTAGTGCAAAACGAAACGGAGATGTTTGACTACACAAACAAGGTCGCCGAGCACCGCTTTGAAAAGAAACTAGCGTCAAACGGTGGCGTGTTAACACTTATATTATTGCCAGACGGCAGATGTTACGCATCGCCAAGTAGTCACAATATTTTGGCAAAATGGCTAACAATAAATGGTATTAGCATAGAAGATGGTGTAAGAATGTATCTAGATAAAACAAGGAAACTATTTATGGTTTCTGGGCTTGGTAGATACGACTACTCTATGGAGTCTACTGGGAAACTAGACCCAGTTATTACAAACGAGCAAGCAACAGCAATAACAAA
>USNN01000084.1 GCA_900556185.1 uncultured Eubacteriales bacterium | reverse complement strand
CGTATCCTTTAATAAGTCTTTTAGTTTAAATTTTCCATCTATTATTGCATTTGCAAATAATTTATCTTTTACAGTCGTTGCACCAATAAGTTTTGCGGTTTCTTCTTTTGCTTCTCTTATCTTCCAACCTTTTAACTTACTTAAATACTCATCGGCTGAATTTATATTTATAAGGTTAGTCTCTAGTTGTGCTTCTTGCAATAATTCAAGCATGCTATTGTATGTTTCAACAAACGAGCCACCACCCATTTGAGATTCAACTAAAAAATGTCCCCTACTTTTAATAATGTGGTGAACTGCTAGGTATAAGAGTCTTACATCTTCCGCTGGACTTTTTAATAATTTCTCACGCAAGTGATACATCGTAGGATATTTTTTATAAAAATCTATTTCATTTACAGATTTATCTTTCATAGAAAATAACGAATACTTTTCGTTACCAAGTGCATCATCTTTATCATCAAAAAATAGTGCTGAATTATGAAGCCTTAAAAAGAAGTTTGGGTCCACTTTATTAATCTCATCCGCAAACAACTCCTCTAGCCACCTAGTCATAAGTTTTTTTCTTGCCCTATTTCTTCTAGCAGACCTTTTTAGTCTTCTATCTGCAGCAGAATCTGCCGATTCAAATAGCCTTACACCCCAAAGGTCTTGTCCTTTCTTTCTAAGTAGGTTCATATTTTCATCTGTTACAGCCCAACCTACACTTGTCGTTCCTATATCTAGCCCTAAATAATATTTCATTTCCCTTGACTCCTTTCTTTTGTTGTGTTATATTGATTAAGGAATAACATTAACGCGTTCAAATAAATGTATTCTAAATTTTCACCAGTGTGGTGATTGGCAGGCTTAGTCCTGCCTTTTTTATATTTATATGATAACATCTACAACACTCAAAAAGCAATTATAAATTTAAATTAAACAAAACACATAATAAATGTGGAAGATTTCTTCATGTTGGTAAGTGCCATGATAAAAGGAACACCCAATTATAGGTGTTCCTTTTTTAGATATACTAACCATTACTCCACGGTGACGCTTTTTGCAAGGTTTCTTGGAGTGTCTGGATTTATACCCTTTTTAATGCTAACAAGGTATGCTAAATATTGCAAAGGCACAATTGAAGCCATTGGTAATAATAATTCATCTAGGTCTGGCAAATTTATTGTGTAAGTTGGCTTAAAGTTTTCCGTTCCCGTATTGTTGCCTATTAATACAGCTTTAGCACCCCTAGAGATTGCTTCGTTTGCCGAATTATATGTTTTACTATTAATAGACTTATGGTTTGCAAGAACAAATATAAATGAACCTTCTTCAATTAATGCCAAAAAACCATGTTTTAATTCCCCACTTGGGTAACTGCTTGCCGATATGTATGCTATTTCTTTTAATTTTAAGCAGGCTTCACAGGCAGTTATATAGTCTAGGTCTTTTCCTATATATATGCAGTCGTGTTGAGATTTTAATTCGTCTGCAATTTTCTCTATCGTGGTTTTGTCTATATTTAATATAACCTTGCTTAATGCTTTAATTTCGCTTAGGTAGTCTTTGTTTTCGCAGGTTTTCAAGTTCTTTAAATGTGTAGCAAAACAATATAACACCGCTATTTGGCATACATACGCCTTAGTCGATGCGACAGCAATTTCAGGACCAGCACACACTGGGAACACATAGTCTACCGCCTTAGACAAACTAGAATACAACACATTTGTAACAGCAACACTATCACAACCCCGTTCTTTTACAAGTTCCATAGCCCTTAATGTATCTGCCGTTTCTCCACTTTGACTAACAAAGACATACAATGTATCCTTTGATACTATTGGGTCCATATATATAAATTCACTGGCAATTGTTGCACAAGATGGAATACGGGCAATCTTTTCAATAAATCTTGCACCCATTAGACCTGCGTGATATGCTGTTCCGCACCCAATAAACTCAACTTTTTTATACTTCTCGTAAAAACTTGAATCGAACTTATTGAACACATTATTGTCTGTATAACTTTTAACAATACGGTTAAGAGCGACGCTTTCTTCCATAATTTCTTTTAGCATAAAGTGGTCGTATTCGCCCTTGCCTGCATCTTCAAAAATTTCATCTAGCTTTGTTTCTTCTTTATGCAACATATTTTTATCGCTATTATAAAAGTCGATACCACTGGTAGAACACTCAGCAAATTCACCATTATTTAACCCATAATAATACTCGGTTACACCACTAAAGCAAATTGGGTCGGATGCAACTAACACTTCGCCGTTATTAAATGAACAATATAACGGACTTTTATTTCTTGCTAAAAATAATTTATTTGGATTAGACTTATTAATTGCCACAAACGCAAAACTACCATTAAGTAGATTGCAGGTATCAATAAACCCATTTATATCAGTTACATTTCGCTCTTCTAAAAGTTCTGCAACAACAACAGTATCGGTCGCACTTTGCAGCTTGTCTTTATTTTTTAGCCCCGCCTTTAATTCATTGTAGTTCTCAATAATGCCATTATGCACAATTGTCCACTCACCATTAACTGATGAATGTGGGTGAGCGTTTGTTTCGCTTGGGACGCCGTGGGTTGCCCACCTTGTGTGTGCTATTGCGCATGTTACTTGCATATTGTCGCCAACAACATTGTCTAAGTTAGCAATTTTGCCGACTGCCTTTTTAATGGTTAACTTCCCATCTGTTAAATCCGCTATGCCAGATGAGTCATATCCACGATACTCTAATAATTCCAACGCATCTAATAAAACATCTTTTACGTTTTCACTGCCTGTATAACCTATAATTCCACACATATTAAATTTCCTCTTC
>USNN01000083.1 GCA_900556185.1 uncultured Eubacteriales bacterium | reverse complement strand
TATTATATTAGTAGTATAAAAAAATAAAAAAAATAAGTCAAATAAAAATGCACGCCTAGCAATAATTTAATAGATTAAAGCATAGAAATTAAATATGAAAAAAAATTTTTCTTGGTTTAAAATTATATCCTATTCTATGGCAATTATTGGCACCACTATAGGTGCTGGGTTTGTATCGGGCAAAGAAATATCTAATTTTATGAATGTTTATGGCAACTTTGCCTACCTTTCGGCAATCACTATGGGTGTGGTGTACGTATTTACCCTTAACCTATTTTTTAATTGTGCCGACACCGACCCCTATAAAGATAAGAAATATCTAGACTACTTTATAGGTTTTACGCAGTTTATATCTATGTCGGCTATGATAGCAGGGCTAGATTCGGTTTTAAGTAACTACTTTGGTTCTAAAATTTTATTTTATGTGTTTTTAGTTGTTAGTTTCGTTATTATTCTTTGCGGACTAAAGGGGTTAACCAACACGAACTTTGTTTTAATTCCATTTTTGCTTGGGTTTATATTATTTATTGGTTACTACGGCATTAAAACCAGCAAAACTTTAGAAATTGAAGTTATAAAGACCTCCACTTTTAAAGTTTTAACATCGTTGCCTATTTATATTGGCTTAGACCTATTTGGTTGCTACCCTATTTGCTTACTGCTTGGCAAAAACTCAAACAAAAAAGAACGATTGATAGTTTCTATTATAGTTGGCATAACTATTGGTATATTAATAATTTGCTACCTTGTTAGCGTGCTTAATAAAGGCACCGACTACGCTTATTTTGACCTGCCGGTACTAAATTACACCATAGACCACTTCGACACCTTATACTTATTTGCCTGCGGAATTTTAACGATTGGAATTGTTACCACTCTTTTAAGCAATGGTTTTGTGTTGTTAGAAACCACCAACAAGTTGTATAAGAAAAACGGTTTTGTTATATTTCTTGGGTTATTTTGCCTATCATACTTAATAAGTTTTATTGGTTTTTCGGCTATTGTGGAATATTTATACCCATTACTTGGAGTTGTTGGGCTAATTATTGTTATAGATTTGTTTATTAAAAACAAAAAATCTAAGCGAGTTCTTAATCAATTGCAAACAAATTTGGCTTATGATAAACTGAATATGAAAACAAATAAAGGAAAGTCAATATGCACTTAGATTTACATATTCACACCACATGTTCAGATGGGACCTATTCACCAACAGAAATTTTAAATCGTGCAAAACGAAACGGGGTTACAACTATTGCAATAACCGACCACGACTCTATAGACGCATACACATATAGAACCCAAACTCAAGCCAAAAAACTTGGTTTAAACTTAATTCCTGCAGTAGAAATATCCACAAAAATTAATAACGCTGGCATCCATATTTTAGGCTATAATTTTAACTTAAACGATATAACTTTGCGAAATTGCTTGAATGAACTAAGGAATTCTAGACAAAATTACCTATACGACGTTAGTGAAAAATTAAATAATTTAGGTTACCACGTAAATACAACCAAACTTAGTGCCATAGAATCAGTCACTAAAGCACATATAGCAAAAGATATAATAACAAACTATCAAAATAATCAAAAACTAATGCAAGAATTTGGTCACATCCCCACTCAAGGCGAATTTATTGAAACAATTATGAACGAAGGTTGCCCAGCGTATGTGTTAAAAAAGTCTATACCCCCTAAAAAAGCGAGTGAAGTTATACATAATGCAGGTGGAATTGTTGTACTTGCCCACCCAATGGCGTATACCTATGAAGATAAACTAACCGACCAAGAAATTATAGACATAATCACCAGTTCTAATATAGATGGTGTAGAAGCCAATTACATTTACGTAGATAAATTTGGTAATGTGATAAATGATAGTAATAAATGGAACAATATAGCAAATAGTTTAAATAAGTTTACTACAATTGGTTCAGACTTTCATACCGACGATAATATTCACCCAGAAATTGGTTTAATAGGCTATAATTTTAATAAAAATATTAACGAGAACAAAATACTATCAAACATTACACCAACAGAAACTAAAAAAGACCTAGATTTATTCTAGGTCTTTTTCTTTAAATTTTTTCAGCAACTTCCCAAGCCTGCCATACAACAGTTCTTAGGTTTCCTACCTTATATGCATCGCCAACCACATGAACATGCTTAGATTCTTTTGCAATAGGGTTAGAGTTGTAGCCGATTGCTAAAATTACGCTATCGGCTGGGATGGTTCTATTAATGCCATCACTAGAAGAAATTGTAACAGTATCATTACCAATTTCAACAACTTTACTTTCAAGATATACAGGAACATTATTTGCTTTAAAGTAATCACGCAAGAAGGATGAGTTAGCAAGACAAACGCCACGAACAGCAATTAAATCATTCTTGGCTTCGATAATTGTTGGATTGTAGCCCCTTTGATGCAAGTCATAAGCCACTTCGCAACCAGTTAGCCCACCACCAATTATGGTTACATTTTTGCCGACTTTGGCACCTTCAAGGTAATCTATTGCATCAATACATCTTTCAGCACCAGGTAATCTTAGTTTTCTAGTAGATGAACCAGTTGCAACAATAATTTCATCGGCTTTTAATTCGTTTATATCCTTAATTTCGGTGTTGAATTTAACTTCTATACCAAGGTTTTTAATTTGTAATCTATACCAATCTATTAAAGCCCTATCTCGTTCTTTGAATGATGGCATAGATGCAGGTATAAATACCCCACCAAGTCTATCGGTTTTTTCATAAATAGTGCATTTATGCCCACGCAAAGTAGCAATTCTTGCCACTTCCATACCGCCAACACCGCCACCAATAATAGAAACAGTTTTA
>USNN01000082.1 GCA_900556185.1 uncultured Eubacteriales bacterium | reverse complement strand
GTTTTGTTTCTGTTTTTCTTTTAATATAATAAAATATAGTTTTAAAAATATAACAAAAAAATACAAAAAATACTCTTGACAAATAAAAATAATAGTAGTATACTTTGTGCTCCATTGTGCATACAATGAAAAATATAGATTTTAATTTCAAAAGATAAGAGTTAGTAAATCCTATGTTTACTAATTTTTATTTGCCTAAAATAACAAATTTAAAGGAGAGTATTATGTTTTTGTTAAATAGAAATTTATCTAAAATTTTAGTATCAGTTAAAAATGAAAATAATGAAGCATACAACACTATAGTAAATGCACTAAACGAATTACCTAGTGCAATCAATACTTACGGCTCTGAAAATTCTAGCCTAACCATTAGTTCTTATGGCGTTTATAACAACGAATTTGGTGGATGGGACGTTTGCCTTGGCTTAAATGAAACAGGCAAAGTAAACAAAATTGTCGCTAAATTTGTTGGCGAAAAGGGTTCTAGAAAACCAGTTAGCACAAATGTAAGTTTAACTATAAACGATATAGACAAAACCAAATTAAACTTAAAGAGCCAAAACTTAATTAATTTTGTAGAAACAAAAATGCCTAACTATAGATTTTGCGTTGCTAATAAAATTAACCTAACAACTAAAGACATCGCAAAACTAAGCAAGGGTCAAGTTTCTAAAAACTATAGTGTAAATCTTGAAAAAGTAGACAACAAGTTAGAAATTGTTGGTAGTTATGTAAATAATTCTGATACTAAATTAGCCGAAACAACTGTTGAAGCTATGTAAAAAAGAACCTTAATGATTAACTTCATTAAGGTCTTTTTTTTAAAAGTTTTCTATAATCTTTTTAAATATGTTATCTACTTTAGTCTTTTTAACTTCTTCTATAGATAATATATCGGTTTTAAATATTACTTCGTTATTAAGCAATACTTCCACCTCACCAATTTTTTGGTCTTTTTCTATAGGTGCAAGAACTACACTTGGATAGTTATACTTAATTTTAATCTTACCTATTTCGCCAGCACTTGCAGGATACTCAAACCCCTGTGCTGAATAAATGTTAATTTGTGATGATTCTCCGTTTTTACAAATAACAGTAGAAATATGCTTTTTAGGTGGCAAAACTGAAACCATAGTATAGCTCCCATAAACTTCTTTAATTATATCAGCACTAGACTTAAACATATCTGGAGCGTTTAAAACGACAGTAATTGTATCTAACCCATTTTTAGTAGCACTAGAAACCAAGCATCTTCCAGCTTCGGGAGTAAAACCAGTTTTAACACCCGTTATGGTTATTCCTAAATCACTAATAGTTTTATCTTCAAATAGGTGTTGCTTGTTTTTTAAAAACCTTGGTTTGTCTGGGTCGCTCCCCTTTACCATCACGCTTTTAGTGCCTACAATCTTTTTGAATATTTGGTTTTGCATAGCGTATGCCGAAATTAACGCTAGGTCGTAAGCAGTTGTGTAGTGATTTACATCATGCAAACCACTGGCTGTTACAAAATGTGTGTTAACAGCACCTATTTCTTTTGCCTTTTCATTCATAAGGTTTGCAAAATTACTTTCCGACCCAGCACAAATTATTGCAAGAGCAACTGCCCCATCATTTGCACTTGGTAGCATCAGCCCATACAATAATTCTTCTAGCGTTAGTTTTTCACCTTTTCTTAAATACATACTAGAGCCTTCTATGCCAACCGCTTCATTTGGGATAATAAATTCTTTGTTTATATCTTGAATGGTTTCGATTGCCACAATTGCCGTCATTATTTTTGTTGTGCTCGCCATTGGCAACTTTTCAGTTTCATTAAACGAAGATAAAATACGTTTTGTTTTGGTTTCTATTGTAACCATCGCTTTATATGGTTTAACAACTGCACTACTAACTGACACCCTACCATTCAACTTATTAAATGTGGTTAAATTAGTAGATGAAAACCCAAGTATTACAGCCGAAACTATTAAAAGCATAATTAAACCAATAGCCACAAAAACTTTAGAAGCGTTTTTAATTTTATTGGTGTTTTTAAAGTATTTACCCTGCACTCTTTTAGACCTAGTTTTTATTTTATACTCGCCAACAGCAATACCCCCACCTTGCACCTTTTTCATTGTTAATCCTTCTTTAAATTTTTATTTATAATATCTACCACTTCTGGAACAACTTCTATAATTTTAGATGTTAACTCATTTGGAGATACTTTTAGTAATTTTACTTCACCATTTTGCACAACTAAAAAACCTACTGGTGCCACAGTGTATCCCGCACCGCTCCCACCAGCAAAAGGCACATTTGTTTCTTTTTCACTTTTTTTATCATATTCGCCACCACCAGACACAAAACCAACCGACAACTTAGATATTGGAATAATAATTGCATTATTTGATTCTATGGCTTCACCTATAACCATTTTTGTGTCTATCATAGCCTTTAGGTTTTTGGTAACCAAACTTATAATATCTTCCACTCTTTTGTTTTCGTTATTGTTATCATCGTATTTTTGCTTCATTTACTTTTTCTCCCTTTGTTAATAAATATTTAATTTTACTATATATAAGTGCATATAACGCACCCAGTAGTGAAATTTTAATGTTAAGATTTACTGCCACAGAAACAGGTGTATCTGTTATATAGTCATCATTTTTTATTGTTATTCTAATATTTTTATTCTTCGCTAAAGTGCAAATAATTCCACCAATGCAATTAGACGCCCCACCAAACATTGCAGAAACAAAACTATCTTTAGTTACACTGCCGTAAGTATAAATGTTTATGTGGTTAATTTTTGTTGCTTTAATTATCTTTGAAATAAGAATTTTCTCTTGCAGTTTGGGAAGTTTTTTATCTAAAATTTTCACTTGTCTACACCCCCCCCCGCAAGTCGTAAGGGT
>USNN01000081.1 GCA_900556185.1 uncultured Eubacteriales bacterium | reverse complement strand
GTTTTTCAGACTCTTTAATAATTTTATTTATATAGAATGATGAATTTTCTTTACAACTTACACTAGAACTTGCATTTTGAATTTTAATTGCGCTTGGATCATCGCCATCAATAGCATTACGGATTGCATCAATTACTCCAGTGTATCCTATAATTAGGTTGTGGTAACTATATTTTTGCAAAGTGTTAAGTTCGCTAGATAAGGCATATTTAGTTAAGTCAAAACCACTATTTTCTTTTTGTTCTTCATTTAATGTTTTATACCTGTCTTCATTGAACTGTGTGTCTACTATACCAACAATTTTTACAACAATTTCGTCTGAACTACCATAATTTAAGTTAATTTCTTGACCGATAATTTTGCTATATTCCACTTCTTCTGGCTTTAGAGTTACTTTTGGTGTAACAGCATCGTTTTTGAAGCCTGCATACTTAAATGTTAAGTAATCATATTTAGTAATAACAACTTCTTTAAGGGCTTGTGGCATCTTACCAGAAACCAATGTGTAGCCTAAAGTATCCAAATCGGTTTTTGTTAATTCTACAATACCGCCGAAATTGCTTGAATACATTCCATCATAACTAATTTTTGAACTATCTTTAATGTAATCACTAAACGAAATATTAGAGTTGCCTAAGGCGTAAACTGGTTTGTAGTCTACCCCTGTTTTGGTTTTCAACTCGCTTAAATCTAATGAATCCATTAAAGTGCCATCGTTATACCAAACATCATCTTCGGAACTATTTGGAGATTTAGAAGACTTTATAAATGACAAATAATTTACATTACTATCTTGTAGCGACTTTATTGTTACATCAGTATGGTTAAATGCACTAATGGTGTCGGTTACCCCAAACATCGTAAACGCAACCAAGCACAATAAAATTGTAAATATAAGCCTTATTGGTTTTGCTTTTAACCCACTAACACCCATCTTAAATGAGTCTCTTAGACGCAATTTAGACTTAATAAATTTTAGATCGTTTTTATTATAGTTCTTTGTTTGACGGTCAGCGTCCGTAGTATCTGTAAACTTTTCAGATTGGTTGTTTTCATCTATTTTTGCAACCTTTTTAAACTTATCATTATTCTTTTCATCGAATGAAATAATAACATCTTGATTTTGTTTGTCTAAAAAATTTAAAATTGCAGTTTTTTCTTTATCGTTTAATTTATGTCCCTTTTCAATGTGAATTAAGTCTTCGCCAATTACGGTAACACCTGTGCTTAGTTCTTCTGGAGCAACCTTTCTTTTGGTTTCATCAGAAATAATTATACCATCTTTCATTTCAATAATTCTGTCACCGTAAATTTCAGCGAACTCTCGGTCGTGCGAAACTACAATTACAAGTTTGTCTTGTGAAAGTTTTTTAAGGGTATCAAACACTTGAATACCAGTTGCACTATCTAGCGCACCAGTTGGTTCATCGGCAATTATAATTTCCGGATCTTTAATTAATGCTCTTGCAATTGCAACTCTTTGCTTTTGACCACCAGACAATTCGTTTGTTTTACGAGACCCCTGATTACCAAGGTCTACCATATCTAAAAGCCTTTGGACTTCTTCTTTAGTTGCTTTTTTGCCTTGTAACTCTAGCGCTAGAGCTATATTTTTTTCGATGTTAAATTCACTTAATATGTTATATTCTTGGAATATAAATCCAATAAATGTGTTTCTATAACTATCGAAATCGCCTTGTTTAAACTCAGTGCTAGATTTTCCTTTAATTATAATTTCACCGCTATCAAAACGGTCTAGCCCGCCAATGCAGTTTAAAAGAGTAGACTTACCACAACCTGACTTACCTAAAATGAACACTAAGCCTTTTTCATTAAACTTAACTGATACATTTTTAAGGGCTTGGACAGGTGGACCGTTTTTAGGTCTATAAGTCTTACATAAATTCTTTACCTCTAACATAACTCCTCCCACAATAAGTATATTTATATTATACATTCTGTAGAAGAATAAAGCAACAAATTATTAACCTGCTAGTCTAATTCTTTTAAAAATTGTTTTAAGTTATTAAAGTTGTTTTCTAGCGTTTTTTCTAGGTCTGCTATAATATTATCTAACTCTAAACTTACGTCCTTGTGGTCGTATTTATCTTTGTAGCAAGTAAGTAATCCCATTACACTGCCAATTAACATAAGTTCGGCTATGTGTCTTGAAGATTTATCAAACATTGTGCCCATATTTACACTTAGCCACAATCTAGATTTTTCAAAAAAGTTGTTTTCTTCTAAACTAAACCCATTTTTATTTGCAAATTTTTGCACCGATTTTGCTATCTTATTAAATTCTTCACACTCGTCAGTTAATTCTTTTTTTAATTTTTTATCTTCGGTTTTATCTTCTATATCCCGAATACTTTGAACTCCAACCATTACGTTTTGATAAATTGCGGTTGCGTACTTACATAAATTATTTTCCATAAAAAATACTCCTTATAGCACAATTTGTTTTAGTATTGCAAATATAAACATTCGTTCATTTTTCCAAAATTTTAATTTTGTAAATATCTGATTTTTCTTCTCCCGAAGCGATGATTTTTTTCTAACAAATATTTGTTTCACCGAAAATAAGCATTAAATTTGCGACCTGAAAATTTTCCTCAGGGGTACAATAAGCGGTTCATAACCCACCCCATGGTATTAACATTAAAACAACAAAACAAATGTACGCTATTGTTGAAATTGCAGGACAGCAATTTAAAGTAGAAAAAGACCGTAAGGTTTATGTTCACAGACTGGCAGCCGAAGAAGGCGCTCAGATAGAATTCGACAGTGTTCTTTTAGTGGACAATGACGGTCAGGTTAAGATCGGTACACCGAAAGTAGAAGGCGCAAAAGTTACCGCAAAAGTATTGAGCCACCTGAAAGGGGATAAAGTGATCATCTTCAAAAAGA
>USNN01000080.1 GCA_900556185.1 uncultured Eubacteriales bacterium | reverse complement strand
ACTGCTGTTTCATTACCACTTTTAAGAGAAGGATTTTCAAGAAAAAAAGCATTCTTTTTAGGACAATTAAGTGGCATAGTTGAACCCATAGCGGGAGTACTCGGAGCTTTATTAGTAATTAAAGTTAGATATCTGCTTCCTTATTTACTTGCCTTTGCTGCTGGTGCCATGATATATGTTGTTGTTCAAGAATTAATACCAGAAAGTCAAACTAATGAGAAGAAAGATTACATGGCTTTATTTACATTAATAGGGTTTTCTATTATGATGATTTTAGATGTAGCTTTAGGTTAGCTACATTTTTTAAAATGGTAATTTCATATTGCCATTTGAAATCATTTTCATCATTTTTTTAGATTGTTCAAACTGTGTAAGTAATCTATTTACTTCCATAACATTTCTTCCACTACCTTTAGCAATTCTTTCTTTTCTGGAAGCCTTTAATATTTCAGGATGTTTTCTTTCATAAGGGGTCATTGATAAAATAATTGCTTCAATATGAGATAATCTCTTAGAATCAATATTAACATTATTAAGTCCCATTTTACTTGCACCAGGTATTAATTTTAAAAGATTTTCAAGTGGTCCTAATTTTTTTATTTGTTTCATTTGTGATAAAAAATCTTCTAAATCAAACTTTCCTTTTTGCATTTTTTTAAGGGATTTTTCAGCTTCTTTTTCATCAATTACTTCATTTGCTTTATCTACAATTGATAAAATATCACCCATTCCCAAAATACGAGAGGCCATACGATCAGGATAAAAATAATCAATTCCATCCATCTTTTCAGAATCACCAATAAATTTAATTGGAACATTTGTTAAATGTCTAACTGATAAAGCAACTCCTCCTCTTGTATCACCATCAAGTTTAGTTAAAATTACACCAGTTAAATCAAGCTTTGAATTAAACCCTGTTATTACATTAATTGCATCTTGTCCCATCATCGAATCAATTACAAGTAATGTTTCTTCTGGTTTTACTTCCTGTTTTATGTTTTGTAACTCTTCCATTAAATTATCATCTATATGAAGTCTACCTGCTGTATCTATTATAACTACATCATTTAATTTTGACATTGCCATACTCAATGCTTGTTTTGCAATTAAAACTACATCTTTTGTATTTTCATTTGCAAAAACTGGTATATTTAACTGGCTTCCAACTACTTGTAATTGTTTTATAGCTGCTGGTCTATATATATCACAAGCAACAAGTAATGGCTTTTTGCCTTGCTTTTTTAAATATAGCCCTAGTTTTCCGCAAGTGGATGTTTTACCAGCACCTTGAAGACCGCACATAAGTATTATGGTTGGTGGATTGCTTGCCACCTCTAGTTTTGCGTTTTTATCACCCATTAGGCTTGTTAGTTCGTCTCTAACAATTTTAATAACTTGTTGGTCTGGAGTTAGGCTTTCTAAAACCTTTTCACCCACCGCTTTTTCGGTAACTTTATTTATAAAGTCTTTTGCAACTTTATAGTTAACATCCGCTTCTAAAAGTGCAATTCTAATTTCTCTCATTGCATTTTTAATTTCTAGTTCGGTAAGTTTGCCCCTGCCTGTTATTTTTTTGAATATGTGTGATAATTTTTCACTTAGTGTTCCCATAAGTGCCATAAGCCAGATTTACTCCAATATGTTTTTAATTTTTTGTAGTGAGTTAGTTAGATTTGGTTTAGCTATTAATATGTTATCAATTTCTTTTAAAACCGCATCTTTAGTTTTTAAAAACTGAACCTTTTCTTCGATAGACTTTAGTTCTTTGGTGCTTTTGTTTACAAGGTCATACACGCCCTGGCGAGATATGTTTAAGTTTTCGGCTATCTCGGATAAGCCAAGGTCGTATAAATAGTAACTACTAACTGCTTCTAGTTGTTTTGGAGTTAGGAGTTTACCATAAGTTTCAACCAATCTTGCACACTCTATCTTTTCTGATAGTTCCATATTTTTACCTTTTAAAAACAGACTATGTAAAGTAAAACCGCTTTACATAGCCAATTATACTTTAATTATTCCCTTTTGTCAAGGGTTTGTTTTATTTATTTTTATAAAATGCTATCTACGAAATCTTTTGCGTTAAACTCTAGCAAGTCATCTATGCCTTCGCCTACACCAATAAACCTAATTGGCAATTCGTAGTTTCGACTAAGCCCAACTAAAAAGCCCGCTTTGCTTGTGCCATCTAGTTTAGTTACAATTAAGTCGGTTACGCCAACAGCGTCATTAAATGCGTCTAATTGGCTAAACACATTTTGACCTGTTGAACCATCTAACACAAGCACTTTGTGATAATCTGCTTCCGGGTATTCTCTACCAACAACCCTAGATATTTTTTTAAGTTCTTCCATTAGGTTGGTTTTATTATGTAGTCTGCCCGCCGTGTCTATTATAAGCACATCGGTTTTATTTGCCTTAGCACTCTTAACGCCATCAAACACAACGCTTGCTGGGTCGGTGCCTTCTTCGCTTTTAATTATTCTTGTTTTGCTTCGTTCTGCCCAAACAGATAGTTGGTCGCTAGCGGCAGCACGGAATGTGTCGCCAGCAACAACTGTAACAGATTTGCCTAATCCTTTAAAATATGATGCAAGTTTGCCTATAGATGTAGTTTTGCCAACACCATTTACACCAAGCACCATAAGCACAAGTGGATACTCGTATTTTTCTGGTTCGTTTTCTTCTAATATTTCAACCAAAATTTCTTTTAGAATATCCTTTGCTTTTTCGCTAGACTTGGTTAATTGTTTTTTACAACGGTCACGCATTTCGTCTATAATTTCTTCAACCGTTTCATGGTCTATATCACTACTAACCAAAATGTATTCTAGTTCTTCATAAAAATCGTCATCTAATTCAGTTTTGGTGAATACATATTTCAATTTGTCGGCAAATGCGTTTTTAGTCTTTTTAAGACCATTCATTAAATTTTTAAAAAAGCCCATATATTAATCCTTTATTTTGCTGGAGATGCGTTTTTAATTGCATCGCTTAGTTTAACAGAT
>USNN01000079.1 GCA_900556185.1 uncultured Eubacteriales bacterium | reverse complement strand
CTATTAATTCTTTATTTGACTCATCTTTAATTTTTACTATAGAATAACCATTCTCGTTATTGTGAAAAATTACCGATTTTACACTTCCAATTATCTTCATAAATTAATGATAATCTTAATCACATGCATTTGTCAAGTAATCTGTTTATTTTACTAACATTGAGTGAGTTTTTCACAAAGTTTTCAACAGAGTTTTCAACACCCCTGTTAAAAAGCCAAAAATTTCTACAATTCTTTATTTTCCTAGTATTCAGCCACCTTCAATAAATGTATGTTTAAACTTTTCAACAGAGTTTTCAACACTTTTAAACACCCCCGTGAAACATTAAAAATGTTTCACGGCATTTTTTAGTTTATTTTGGCGAGAATTAGCGAATAAATTACAAACAATATTATTAAAATTACTCCTTGCAATCTACTGCTTTTACCCTTCTTTAAGATTGGTAGAACTATAACCATTGTGGCAATAATTAAGGTTGGAATTGTAAGTAAAAGTAACACTATTGGTAGGTCTACAACTTTGTTTTTGCTTGAAAAAATTGTTATTGCAATTAATAAAGTTGCATCTATTATACTAGAACCAAATATGTTTCCAATCCCTATTTCGGTGTTTTTTAATTTTATAGAAGTCATGGTAGTAACAAGTTCTGGAATATTTGTGCCAATTGAAATTATAAATAAACCAATAAGCCCTTCACTTAAGCCAAGCACCTTACTTAGCATTTCCACATTACTTACAATTATATTTGCCCCATACCCTATACTAAACGCCGAAACTAAAAATTGTAATATAATTTTCCCCCACGACGGAACATAGTCTAGTTTAAACTCTAGACCTTCGGGGCTTTTCTTTGCTTCTAATAAATTATTTACAATAAAAATCAAAAACACAACAGATAATATTATTGCATCTACCAGTGTTAATTTTTGGTCTAACCCTAACACGAGTAACACAACTAAAGCAAAAATAAAGTATATTACCTTTCTTACTAAAGTCCCTTTTTGAACCATTGCCGGCATACACAAGAATGAAATACCCAGAACCATTCCTATATTGCATATCATAGAACCAATGGCTGTGTTAATTGCAACACTTTCAGCACCCTTAAGCCCTGAAAATAACGACACACTTATTTCTGGAAATGTGGTGGCAATAGCAACAACAGTAGCCCCAATTACCATAGACGGAATTTGCGTTTTGTTTGCAAGCCACACCGAAGACTCCACAAGTAGATCCCCGCCCTTTAAAATAAGCACTAGCGAAAAAATAAAAATAACTATAATTAATACATTTCCCATTTAGTTAAATATATGAGAAAATAAACCATGGTATACACAATTAATAAACTAAATTAATATAATGTAATAGAACAACTAACACATTATTTTTTATTTTTTCTCGTCTAATCTTTCGCTATTATAAGTTGTTCTAAAAAATATAAACCCCACTGAAACCAGTGGGGTTTTATTTTAATAATTTTCGTGTTTTACTTCAAAGAAACTTTGAGGATGAGCACAAACTGGGCAAACTAGAGGAGCTTTTGTTCCTACTACAATATGACCACAATTCCTACATTCCCAAACCTTAACTTCGCTCTTTTCAAAAACTTTTTTAGTTTCTACATTTTGCAATAGTTTTCGGTATCTTTCTTCGTGGTGTTTTTCTATTTCTGCAACTGCTCTAAATTTTCTAGCAATTTCTTTAAAGCCTTCTTCTTCAGCGACTTTTGCAAAGCTTTCATACATATCTGTCCACTCATAATTTTCGCCATCAGCCGCTTGCTTTAGGTTTTCTATTGTATTTCCTAGTTCACCTAATTCTTTAAACCACATTTTTGCGTGTTCTTTTTCATTTTCAGCCGTCTTTAAAAATAATTCTGCAATTTGTTCGTATCCTTCCTTTTTTGCTACGCTTGCAAAATAGGTATACTTATTTCTTGCTTGGCTTTCACCAGCAAAAGCTGTTTTTAAATTTTCTTCGGTTTTTGTGCCTTTTAATTCTTTCATTATATTCTCCTTATCTATTGTTTATTGCATCAATTGGTTGCTTTTTAGCAATCTTCATTACAGGCAAGAAGCTTGAAATAAATGCCACTGCCACACTAACACCAAGTAGTATTATAATTTGTCTTGGTGAGAAGTTTAGGAATGAAATTAATAGTCCGTATTGATTTCTTAGTGAACTATTAACAATTGTCGCAACTGTGAATGTTGCTATAGCACTTAACACAAAGTTAATAAGTGCAATTACTAAACTTTCGTTAAAGAATATGCTAAATACATCTTTCTTTCTTGCACCAATTGCACGCAAAATACCAATTTCTCGTTTTTTGTATGAGATTGATGTAGAGATAAAGTTCATAAGCATTAATGATGCAAACACGCAAATGCCTATACCTACATATAATAATACTTTAGCAACGCTTGTAATTGTGTCTGTAACGCTATCTATCGTGCTACTTACTTCGTTTTTAAGCGTATATTTTACATCTGGATTTACCTTTGTATCTAACAAACTATTTGTGTGATAGGTTATTGCCTTTCTTAAAATTGCCTTATCGGTTGGCATTGGGGCAATTGCAAATGTATAGTATCCTTTTGAACCAACCATACTCTTAATGCTTGTAAACAAATTATCTGAAACATACATTATATTACCCATACTGCTACCATATTCATCTGCTGTGTAATGAACACCGCCAAGTGTAACAGGGGTTTTAGTTTCACTTGCACTTGTTTGGTAATCGTAATAATTATAATTTAAGGTATAATATTGATTAAATTTATCTATTATTTTTTGAATATAATCTGGATGATTATCAACCAGGTTTTGCATTCTAGTAAAGTCATATAAATTGGTTGCCTCGTAAACTGCTTTAGATAATTCTTCATCGCCATCAATTAAGTCAATATCTTGAGTATATGTGCCATTATTATATTCAATTGTAGTGCCATCATTATAATCATTCTTTAGTTGCCAAGCAATATCTTGAATGCTTAAATAAACTAAATTGCCAGTTGTGGCCGTTGTAGATTTATAAACGATTACATTA
>USNN01000078.1 GCA_900556185.1 uncultured Eubacteriales bacterium | reverse complement strand
TTTGCATTTTTGCTTGTTCCTAAATACCCTACTATGCCACACATAATACTAAAACTCCTTGTTAATTTCTTCGATTACAGCCTTTAGCCTATCTGCACATTCTTGGCTTAACGCCTGATTTTGTGTTTCTACCATAATTCTAATATATGGTTCGGTGCCAGACACTCTAATCATAATTCTACCATCTTTACCCAAAAGTTGTTCTTCCCTTTCGGTTGCATCGGCAAGTGCTTCACTGTTAATTACCCGCATCTTATCTTGAACTTTAACATTAATATTTACCTGCTTATATAATTCAATATCTAAGTTTTCTGAAAATGTTTTACCAGACTTGGTTATAAGTTCCGCCATAACTAACGCATTTAACACTCCGTCACCCGTTGGTAAAATGTCTTTTATAAATACGTGTCCAGATTGTTCCCCACCAATAAGTAAGCCTTTTTCTTCTAGTTTTTGAGAAACGTACTTATCGCCAATTTCTGTTCTAAGCATATTAATTCCAAGGTTGTTTAAAGCCTTTTCTACGCCCATATTAGTGTGTCTTGTGCCAACTACTGTAGGAATTGTTAATTTGCCTTCTGCTTGGTAATTTTTGGCTAAAATGTATATCAGTTTATCGCCGTCAATCACATTACCCTTTTCGTCTACTGCAATAAGCCTATCACTATCGCCATCAAAAGCAAAACCCATATCTGCTTTATATTTAAGCACATACTTTTGCAACTTTTCAATGTTTAACGAGCCACACTTATCGTTTATATTCAAACCATTTGGCTTACAGTAAGTTGCAATAATTTTTGCGTGGTTATCTCTAAAAACTGCTGGTGCTATTTTGTAACTAGCACCATTTGAACAATCTAGCACAATGGTTTTACCAGTAAGAGATGTATGAATTGAGTGTGACAAAAAGTCTACATAATGCAAAACTGTTCGTGGTAAATATTCATAAGACCCCACATCTTTACTATCAACAGCAACTTCATGCAAAAAATTTCTTTCGATTTGAGTTTCCACCCTATCACTAACTTTGGTGCCAGTGCTATCGAAAATTTTAATGCCATTATATTCGGCTGGATTATGCGATGCACTTATAACAACGCCATAGTCAAACCCAAGAGATTTTGTCAAATATGCGACACCTGCAGTTGGGCAAACTCCAACATCGGTTACACTCGCCCCAGTGTTCACAAGACCACCAGAAACACCTAGCGTTAATAGTTCCCCCGTCTTTCGTGTATCTCTACCAATTATAACTTTTGCTTTTGGTCTTAGCGCACCAAGTGCGTTACCTACTTTATATGCGATATCAAAGGATAGGTCTTTATTTACCTTACCCCTTAACCCGTCTGTTCCAAAAAATACTCCCATAATTTCTCCTTTAGTTCATTTTATGCAGAACTATAAAAGCCTGCCACAAAGTGGTGCGTATTTTTTCATTTTTTACACATCAATTTGTGTCATTATGGTAGCATTTTAGCATAATAATTGTCAACTAAATTTTGAATGATTTTTAAAACCCCTTTATTTTAAAGGCTTTCAGCCGTTTTGAAACACCAACACACCAAACCTCAAAGTGGTCACCATTTTTTCATTTTTTACACCATGTTTTTTACAAAAAACACGATTTTCTAGGGTTTTAACACTCCGCCAAACTCCACACTGCCCCACACTTTTCGGAATTTTACACATAAAAACAGAGCCGAACTTGTTCGTCCTGCCCTGTAAAAAATTTTAAAAAATTTTTAATTTAAGGTAACCTTACATTAAAATTAAACGCTTTTATCACTACATAATTCTTGTATTTTGTTTAATATACTTGCATTATCATATTTATAATTAGATAATTTTAGTCTTTTATCCTGCAAAATCTTAGGGTTATCCATAATTTCTTTTAACGCAGAATAAATCCCATCCTCGCTATTTTCACATACTACACCATAATCTTTCACCACTTCTTCAGTGGATATGGTTTTTGTGGCTAGTGCTGGGACGCCCAAAACGAATGCTTCTACCAAAACAATACCAAAAGATTCATGATATGATGGCAAAACAAATAAATCTGCTTCCTTTATATACGGATAAGGGTTTTCCTTCCCACCATACATTTTCACGCAATCGCTTAAGTTGTTTTCTTTTATGTACCTTTCTATATCTTTTTGACTTTTGCCACCACCAACAATATGATAGCAGAACTTATATCCCCCATTCTTTAAGTTCTTTAGCACTTTTAAAAATCTCAAATGCCCCTTTTCTTCGCTAAGCCTAGACACTGAAACTATATTAAAAACATCTTTAGCGTAAACCGCCTCAAATTTATTAGATTTTTCTAATATTGACGCATCATCAATAAAATTATACAAATAATCTATTTTATCACTTAAGTTTGGTAAGGCTTTTTTCATTCCTTCGGCACAACTATTTGACACGCATAATATTTTATCAAACTTTGCAAGACCATTTACTATAAATTCACTATTAAGCCCAGACGATTGAAAATCATTATGATACAAAACACATTTCTTTGTGGCTTTTATCTTCTCTAAAACAAATTCTGACGCACCAACGCTTAACGCTTTACTGCTTGATGACGGAGCAAAAGATATTGCCAAATCAAATTGTTCATCTATTACTGGTTGTTTTTTTAGTGCATTTTTTAATGGTAATTTATTTGAAACAAATTTGCACCACAACCTAACTATCAACCATTTAATCCTATAAAATACACCCTTCTTTTTGCTATCTGCATTAGATACCGCAAAAATATTTAACGCTTTATGAGACTGAATATACCTTACATTCTTTGGTATTAGGTTTCGCACCTTTTCATAATCTTCAAAACTAACCAGCGTTAAATCTATATTAGACTTGCTGACATAGTTTAAAAAATTTATACAAGCCGATGGTATTCCACCAATATAAAAGTCTTTTTGAACTACAACGAGTTTCACTTTATCCTCCTAAAACACAAGGTCTAACAATTTTAATGTGTTTTTAACCCCCAATAAATTTATGCTAAACTTTAATATTTGCGTTTTTAGGTTAGATGCTTCCCTAAACACATCTTTATTTTCAGCAAAAAATTTTATAGCCTCAGATTTTTCGTCTTCATTTTTTAGGCGTGTATACATCTTTAACTCGTAATAAGCATTTTTTGCGACATACGCACCCAAACTCCACTTTATTTTTTCATCACTTAACGCATTAATGCAATTATATGCTTCTTTACCTGCATTAACCCCATCAACTATTTTAGACATTTTCATTGATGTCATCGCAGAGCCATTTCTGATTAAATACTCATAATAGCCATAATTTTTAGAAACACAGTTGTTTATATGAGATACATATTCCACAACAAACAACATATCTTCTGCTATGGTGTATTT
>USNN01000077.1 GCA_900556185.1 uncultured Eubacteriales bacterium | reverse complement strand
TTTTTCATTCTTCTCATTGATAAAACATTCATTAAATTATTTCTAAGATTATTTATTACTGAATAACAATTTCATGAAGAGTAGGCATAAAGAACATAATATAAATAACACATCGGAGAAAAACTATGAAAATCTCGTCTAAGGGTAGATATGCCGTTAGGGTTTTAGCCGAACTTGGGAAACAAAACAAAAGACTAAGTGTAGCCGACCTTGCAAAACTACAAGGCATTACAGTAAAATACCTAGAGCAAATTATATCATTACTACTAAAACACAACTTAATCGAAAGTTCCCGAGGTCAAGCTGGCGGATATATGCTTATTAAAGACCCTAAAGACTACACAATTGCCGAAATATTGCAAGCCACAGACGACTTGCCTAAACTTGCACCCTGCCTAGCCAAAAACAAAGAATGTGAACGTTATTCAGTTTGCAAAACCATCGGATATTGGGAAAAATTATCCAAGGTTATTGTAGATTATTTATCTAGCACGACGCTAGAAGATATTATTAATAACAAATATTAAAAAGGTAGTTGACAAAATTACCTTTTCATTTTATACTTATATCATACTAATTTAGTATGATATAGGAGGGAAAATGATTTATTTGGACAATGCAGGCACTACAAAAGTGTCTAAATCTGTTAAAAACGCAATGAATCCTTATTTTGATGAATATTATGGAAACGCAAGTAGCCTTCATTCTATCGGGCAAAAAGCGAAAGAAGAACTAGATACTGCAAGAACTAATATAGCAACTTGTATAAACGCAAATGCAGACGAAATATATTTTACATCTGGCGGTTCTGAAAGTGACAATTGGGCAATTAATAGTGCTTGTAAATATGGCAAACTTAAGGGTAAAAAACATATAATAACCACAGCTTTTGAGCACCATGCAATCTTAAATACACTAAAGGAAAAAGAAAAGGAAGGATTTGTAGTTACTTACCTTCCAGTGTACGCTAACGGCATAATTCACACAGAAGATTTAATAAATGCAATAACCGATGACACCTTTTTCGTTAGTATAATGTTTGCAAACAATGAAATTGGCACTATTCAACCAATCAATGAAATTGGTAAAATTTGCAAAGAACACAATATAATTTTTCATACAGACGCCGTGCAAGCGGTCGGACACTTGCCTATTGATGTAAAAGAATTAAATATAGATATGTTAAGTTGTTCTGGGCACAAGTTCCATGGACCTAAAGGCGTCGGCTTTTTGTATTGCAAAAAGCCTACCCCACTATTTCCATTTATTTTAGGTGGAAACCAAGAAAAGTCTAGACGTGCAGGAACTGAAAATCTAGCAGGAATTGTTGGGTTAAGCGTTGCCTTATGTGACGCCGTTAAAGAAATGGAAGCAACTACCAAGAAAGAAACCTACTTGCGAGATAAATTATTTACTGAACTTTCTAAAATTCCACATTCTAAAATAAACGGAGATGCCACAAATCGACTACCAAACAATTTTAATATGTCATTTGAGGGCATAGAGGGTGAAAGCTTACTTCTTTTGTTAGACGATAATGGAATATGTGCTTCTAGTGGTTCAGCTTGCACAAGTGGTTCACTAGACCCAAGCCACGTGCTACTAGCAATAGGCTTACCACACGAAATCGCACACGGCAGTTTAAGATTAACATTAAGCAAATACACAACCGAAGCAGAAATAGATACCACCATAAACGTTGTACCAAAAGTCGTTAGTTATTTGCGTTCAATAAGCCCAGTATGGGATAAATTAAAAAAAGGAGAAATCAAACATGTTATATAGTGAAAAAGTTATGGACCATTTTAGACACCCAAGAAATGTTGGGAAAATGGAAAATCCAGACGGCGTTGGTGAAGTTGGTAACGCCAAGTGCGGAGATATAATGCGAATGTATATAAAAGTTGAGAACAACATTATTACCGACGTCAAGTTTATGACTTTTGGTTGTGGCAGTGCTATCGCCACAAGTTCTATGGCGACCGAACTAATTAAGGGTAAACCAATTACCGAATCTGTTAAACTTTCTAATAAGGCTGTTGTAGAAGCCCTAGATGGTTTGCCAACACATAAAATACATTGTTCTGTTTTAGCTGAAGAAGCAATTAAGGCTGCTGTTAAAGATTATTACGATAAACATAACATTCCTTACGATAAAACTGAACTTTGCCCAAACGATTGTTGTTGCTGTCACAAGAACTAATTTTGTTTTAGAAACTAAAAAGTCGTGAATTAGGATATTCCCATTCACGACTTTTTGTTAATTGTTTTCATTATTTTTAAGTTGAGGAAAACTGTCTTCTGTTGGTAAGTATTTAACTGGTTCTTTGCTTTCTTTTGCTTCGCTAATTAATGTTTTTGCAAGTCCTATTTTTGTATCATAATATTCTTTCTCAATTTGACCCGTTCTAAGTAAATAATCTCCATGAAATTCATTTGATACTGTGCCCTTTTTCTGAACACCTTTTTTACTAAACACACATCCAATAGTTTTAAATATAATTTTTATGTCAAACCACAAAGAAACCTTTTGAACATATTCCCTATCATATTCTACAACTTTATCAAATGTTATATCGTTTCTTCCGTTAACTTGAGCCCAGCCAGTTATACCTGGTGTTACCTTAAACCTATCTTGTTGGGCAGTTGTTAAAAAGACACATTCTTCAACCATTCTAGGTCGTGGACCAATAAAACTCATTTCACCCCGCAAGATATTAAACAACTGTGGCAACTCATCAATACTTAATTTTCTTATTAATGTTCCCCACTTTGTCATTCTATCTTTGTCTGGAAGTAAGTTGCCATTTTCGTCGGTTTTATTTGTCATACTTCTAAACTTAAATACAGCAAATATTTTTCCATTTTTACCAATTCTATATTGCTTGAATAATATTTTACCGCCAATAAAAATTTTACTTAAAATTGCAACTACAATAAATAGTGGCATTAAAATTATTATTCCTAATAGCGACAATATAAAATCTAATGACCTTTTAATTATATTTACATAAAATTTGTGTTTCATTCGTATTCACCTTCTATTGTAGTTTAACACAATAGTTAAGTGGGGTCAAACATTATGCTATTTTTCTTATAATTTGCACAAAAAAAGCTTGGGATAAACCCAAGCGTTTTTTATTTTCCTGTTGCAAGGCCAATAAAGTTTTCCCAAGTTGCAGGGAAAAATTGGAATATTATAATTATAGCGATTGCAATATAGAAGATTATTCTTAGTAAGAATGGTTGTTTTGATGTTACTTGTAAACCTACAACCAACAACAATGCAAGTGGTGCATATATTTTTAGTGCATTTAAAACATTTAAAAGTGAACCGCTTGGAATAAATGCCCAGTTTGCGTTGATTACTAACACTAAATACAATATGATTGTAAAAAATGCAATTGTTTCGGCAAGTAAACCTAAAATGTCTGCCATTCCATTTCCACGAACTTTGCTACTATTTGACATATTTTTTCTCCTTTACTTTTTATAATTACATTATACATAAAAAACAACGCTCAATCAAATAAAATTTCAACAA
>USNN01000076.1 GCA_900556185.1 uncultured Eubacteriales bacterium | reverse complement strand
AAGCCATATCTCCAAGCCCACCCTTTTCGTATTGAGCCTTCATTTCTTCATACTTTGCTCTGTCTTTGCAGAACACATCAAGATATATAAACACTGGGTTGTTTTTGGTGTCGCCAGGGTCAGTTACCTTTATGTGGTTAGGGTCTGTATACATACTCATAACCTTAGCCCGTATAACTTCTGGTTCATCGGTTAAATATATAGCATTGCCTAGGCTTTTCCCCATTTTGGCGTTACCATCTGTTCCAGGAATACGCCTTGCACTCTCCTTAGATACAAGAATTGCCTTTGGTTCCACTAGGGTTTCACCATACACTCGGTTAAACGCACGCACAATTTCATTAGTTTGTTCAAGCACTGGTAGTTGGTCTTCGCCAACTGGCACATACTTTGCATCAAAAGCCGTAATATCTGACGCTTGGCTAATAGGGTAAGTTAAAAAACCTACTGGCACACTACTATTTTGAAATTGCTTTTGAGCCATCTCTGTTTTAACTGTTGGGTTTCTTTGAAGACGGCTTAGCGTTACAAGATTCATATAAAACATAGTTATCTCGTTTAGTTCTGGCACTTGGCTTTGAATAAACAAGGTTGTTTTAGATGGGTCTAGTCCGCACGCAAGATAATCTAGCATAAGGTCAGTTACACCATTTTTTATCTTTTCTGGGTTATCTGCGTTATCGGTAAGTGCTTGCATATCTGCAATAAACACAAATGGCTCATACTCACCCGAGTTTTGCATTTCTACCCAATTTTTTACAGCCCCAGCATAATGCCCTATGTGTAATCTTCCAGTAGGTCTGGTGCCTGTTAAAAATCTTTTATTTTCCATCTATTTGTCTTCCTTTTTGTTTTTTATTACTTTTTCAATCACACCACCACCAAGACAATATTCGTCATCATAAAAAACAACAAATTGCCCAGGAGTAATCGCCCTCTGGCGTTCTGCAAATGTAACTAAAGTCGTATTATCTGGGTTTATGTGCACATGCACCTTTTGTTCTGGTTGACGGTACCTAAACTTAGCATAGCAATCAAAATCTACCACGTCTGGCTTTTTAGGTATCCAGTTAACAACACCCGATTCTAGCGCATCACTAAATAACACATCTTGCTCGCCTTGGCTAACAAGTAACTCATTTTTCTTTAGGTCCTTGTCTGCAACAAAATACGCTTCACCGTTACCATCGTGACGCCCACCAATACCTAAGCCCTTTCGTTGACCTAGGGTATAATACATCAACCCGTCATGACGCCCAAGAATCTCGCCACTATTAATATCCACAATATTGCCAGGTTTTGCTGGCAAAAATTCTTTAAAAAACTCCTTAAAATTTCGCTCGCCAATAAAACATATTCCTGTGCTATCTTTCTTTTCCGCCGTGCTTAGCCCATACTTTAATGCTAGTTCTCGCAAATGAGGTTTTGTCATATCCCCAATTGGAAAAATAACGAAACTAAGTTGCTCTTGATTTAGTTGATTTAAAAAATAGGTCTGGTCTTTGTTTTGGTCTACCGCCTTTTTAAGATAATACAAGCCGTCCTTTTCTTCAACTCTTGCATAATGCCCGGTCGCTATTTTAGTAGCACCTAGTTTTTTAGCGTATTCAAGAAAAGGTCCAAACTTAATTTCACGGTTACACAAAACATCTGGGTTAGGGGTTCTACCCTTTTTGTATTCATCCAAAAAGTACGAGAACACCCTATCCATATACTCTTTTGCAAAATTTACAGAGTAATAGGGTATGCCAATTTTATTTGCCACAGCCTTCACATCTGCAAAATCTTTTTCACTGGTGCAGACGCCATTAGGGTCTTTCTCTTCCCAGTTTTTCATAAATATGCCAACCACCTGCTCACCTTGTTCCACAAGAAGTTTAGCAACAACCGACGAGTCTACCCCGCCACTCATTCCAACAACAATCATAATTTACACAATATAAATATACTTTTTGCCTAGCCTTGCTCGAGTTTCAAGGTCTAAGGTTTTAATATATTCTTCCTTACTTTTTCTAAATTTGAACTTTTTAAATATAATGGCAAGAAAATCACTTATCCAAATAAACAAAAACACTAGCCCAGGGATAGCACAAAGCAATCCTTGCATATAGGTGTTAAAAAAGGATATGTTATTTAAAACTGCCACAAAAAACATCGCCATAGAAAATGATACCGTAGACACAATGCCCCTTTTGTAGTTCCCTGCATAATAGTTATGAATACCAATAAACCCAGAGAATAAACACAAGAAAAATAGCACCCAATACGAAACACCTGCTGGTCTTTTCACTGCTTCTTTTTTCACTTGTTTATTAATCTTCATTTTGGCAAGTTTACGGTCTGCCCACTTGTATATTTCCCACCACTTAAGCTTTTCAATTTCATACTTGCCGTTGTTGTTCACAACAAACTTTTCTTTATTAGCGTTATACTTTCCTTTGCTTCTACCAAAAAATTCATACTCCGATACATCAATATGCACCCCAGTAAGCCTAGGTGAAACAACCTTTTCTTTTTTAACTTTTTTGCCTTCACGCTCTAGTTTAGACACCCACCTAATTCTGCCATTTTTCTGGTGGAACTTGTCCGCTGGAGCATCATCAGCCTTTACATTATCTGCACCAACACTCACATTAGTGCCGGCCTTACCTTCAGCACTTTCTTGGGCTTTATCTTGGGCTTGGGCTTCGGCGTATAACCTGTTTAGCCTTTCTTCTTGCGTTTCTTCCGCCTTTCCGCTTGCTTTACCAGCATTAGAAGACGCAATATCACTCTTGCGTTTTTTCAACTTAAAGTCATAGCCACAAACAGGACATTGGTCGGCTTTTTTCACAAAATTAAAACAATTCGGACAAACTCGCTTCATACTCATTCCTTAAATAAATAAAACTTATTCACCATAATTTTAGCACACCTTAGCCCATTTTACAAGTAAATCAAACATTAATCTTTCTGCCAGGTTTCATAATGTTATATTTTATTAAAAACCTCCAGCCTTCACATTCAAAGTTTTACCTAAACAAACTATTTTAATAAAATAATTTTTTATTTAAACACCAATCAATAACATAAACAAACAAAAAAGACCTCCCCCCACGGAAAGTCTTTTATTCATATATTAATATTTTTGAGCCTAAAGGTCTCTCAGTTTTATGTATTTATCACCTTGAAGAATATAAATGGCATCCACATATTCTGAATCCAAAGCATCTTTAAGCGAAACTTCTAATTCTTTTAAATGCGGAAATTCTTGCATAGGCACACCTTTCTTTGCGTCTTCCATTGTTGCAAAAACGGAACCGCAATCATCACAATAAACATACATTTTAGAGGTATGAATAAAACGTGTTAAAATGGTTTATTTTATGACTTAAAAATTCCTTTATTCCCTTTTGAACCAATTGAAGGTAAAAATTCAAGTTAACAAAAGTTTGTTTTAACTGACTTAACAACCGTTGGAGGCACAGATAATTATTATAATTTAGTTATAAGAATTTATGTTTCTGGTGATAACAACTGGAATAATTTTAGCCAAGATTTACTTGTTCAAATATATAAGAATAACTAACAATATAACAACTTTTTATCAAAGCAAAAAAAATACAACCTTGCTCGGTTGTATTTTTTTTGCTTAATTAAAGAAAATATACATT
>USNN01000075.1 GCA_900556185.1 uncultured Eubacteriales bacterium | reverse complement strand
TATGAAGCAGGTATTGAAATCGGTGATTCAGCCTGCCTGCAAAGTCTGAAATTCAACCAGATCGTAGCTAACGAATATATTGGTAATTTTTCACAGGCTAAGAGTCTGATTACAGATTACCTGAATGTATATACAGATGATGCAAAGGCACAAAGAGAAGCACAATTTCTGCAGACTAGATAGAATTATTGGGCAGAACACAATATATTGTATACAAAAATAAAAGAACAGGCGATATTTAGTATGTTCGATTGACTTATAAGTTGGTGCGTGCTAGTATTAAATCATACACGGTCCTGCGGTGCAAGAGCGGCACTGGAGAAGGATATGTAAATATGGGGGAAGGCTGTACGGCAGCCGGAGGAAGGAGCAAGTTTTTCAATGTTTCGTGTAATTAAGAGAGATGGCAAAGAGGTCGAGTTTAGTTTAGAGAAGATCAGCGGAGCCATTGTAAAAGCATTTGATGCGACAGAAGTTCAGTATAATCAGGCAATTGTAGATTTACTGACACTTCGTGTGACAGCAGATATGCAGGGGAAGGTAAAAGAGGGTAAAGTACAGGTAGAGGAGATTCAGGACAGCGTAGAGAAGGTGCTGGAGCAGGCTGGCTATGCAGAGGCTGCCAAAGCATTTATTCTCTATCGTAAACAGCGTGAGAAGATGCGTAATATGAAGTCCACGATCCTTGATTACAAGGAAGTTGTGAACAGTTACGTAAAGTCTGAAGACTGGAGAGTAAAGGAGAACTCTACGGTAACATATTCCGTTGGAGGTCTTATTCTGTCCAACTCAGGCGCGATCACAGCAAATTACTGGCTGTCTGAAATATATGATGATGAAATTGCAGAAGCACATAGAAATGCAGATATTCATATCCATGATCTGTCCATGCTGACAGGATATTGTGCGGGATGGTCACTGAAGCAGTTGATCAAAGAAGGACTGGGAGGTATTACAGGTAAGATTACATCGGCTCCTGCCAGACACCTGTCTGTATTATGCAACCAGATGGTAAATTTCCTCGGTATCATGCAGAATGAATGGGCTGGTGCACAGGCATTTTCTTCATTTGATACATACCTAGCTCCATTTGTAAAGAAGGATAACCTAGATTATAAGCAAGTAAAACAATGTATTCAAAGTTTTGTGTATGGCGTAAACACACCATCTAGATGGGGAACGCAAGCACCATTTACAAATATAACCCTAGATTGGGTAGTCCCAAACGACTTAGCCGAACTAAATGCTATTGTCGGTGGTAAAGAACAAGACTTTAAATATAAAGACTGCGAAAAAGAAATGAAGATGATTAACAAAGCCTTTATTGAAATTATGATAGAAGGCGATGCTAATGGTAGAGGTTTCCAATATCCAATACCAACATATTCAATAACCAAAGATTTTGATTGGTCTGACACTGAAAATAATAGACTATTATTTGAAATGACAACAAAATACGGCACTCCTTACTTTTCAAACTATATAAACTCAGATATGGAACCATCTGATGTTAGAAGTATGTGTTGCAGATTAAGACTAGACCTAAGAGAGTTAAGAAAAAAATCGGGTGGCTATTTCGGTGCAGGCGAAAGCACAGGAAGCGTTGGTGTTGTTACCATTAATATGCCAAGAATTGCATATAACTCTAAAACTCAAGAAGAATTTTTTGAAAGACTAGACAATATGATGGATATTTCAGCAAGGTCACTTAAAATTAAGAGAGATGTTATAACAAAACTTATGGAAGCAGGGTTATATCCATACACAAAAAGATATTTAGGCACATTCAATAATCACTTCTCTACAATTGGGCTGGTTGGTATGAATGAAGCGTGCTTAAATGCAAATTGGATAAGAGAAGATTTAACACATAAAAAAGCACAAGACTTTACAAAACTAGTGCTAAATCATATGCGAGATAGGCTAAGCGATTACCAAGAAAAATATGGCGACCTATATAACCTAGAAGCAACTCCAGCAGAAAGCACATCATATAGACTAGCAAAACACGATAAAGAAAGATACCCAGACATTATTACTGCATCTAAAGATGCAAATGTGCCATACTACACAAATAGTTCTCACTTGCCAGTTGGGTATACAGCAGATATTTTTGAAGCCCTAGATATTCAAGACGAACTTCAAACCTTGTATACATCAGGCACAGTATTCCATGCCTTTTTAGGTGAAAAACTAGAGAATTGGAAAACAACAATGAATCTAGTTAGAAAAATTGCAGAAAACTACAAACTTCCATATTACACAATTTCTCCAACATATTCAGTATGTAAAGACCACGGTTATATTGCTGGTGAACACTTTACTTGCCCAGAATGTGGTGGCAAAACTGAGGTGTATAGCCGAATTACTGGTTACTATAGACCAGTTCAAAACTGGAATGATGGCAAACTAGAAGAATATAAAGAAAGAAAAACCTACGACATTAAAAATAGCCATTTAAAGCACCATACAGAATGTGCTAAGCCAGAAACCAGTAAGGAAGAAAAAGGTGCTTGCAAACTAGAAAAAATGACCTTGTTTGCAACCAAAACTTGCCCAAACTGCAAAATGGCTAAAAAAATTCTAGATAATGCAAAACTAGAATATGTGGTAGTAGACGCAGAAGAAAATGCAGAACTAACAGAAAGCCTAGGCATTAAAAATGCTCCAACATTATTGGTGCCAGAGAACGGCGAAGTTAAAATGTTTAATAATGTAAGCAAAATCAAAGGCTTTGTAGAAGGATTAAAATAGGATGCAAGATATAATTGTAATCGGCAGTGGAGTGGCGGGTATGACCGCCGCTCTTTATGCTCTTAGGAATGGTAAAAAAGTTTTAATAATAGAAGGTAACAGTATTGGCGGGCAAATTGCAAATAGTCCAAGGGTAGAAAACTATCCAAGTATAGAATCTATTTCGGGTGAAACACTTGGTAGTAATATGTTTGAACAAATAACAAATCTTGGTGTGGAGTTTGAGTTTGACACCATAGAAGACATAAAAAAAGAAGGCAATGGGTTTAAGGTTGTTGGCGAATATGGTGAGTATGAAGCAAAATCTGTTATAGTTGCAAATGGCGTTAAACATAGGCACCTAAAACTAAATAAAGAAGACGAGTTTATTGGTAAAGGCGTGTATTATTGTGCCCTTTGTGATGGACCTTTTTATAAAGGCAAAGAAGTAACGGTAATTGGTGATGGCAACACAGCCTTGCAGTATGCACTAATGCTTTCAGATATTTGCTCTAAGGTTAACCTAGTTATAATGTTTGATAAATTTTTTGGCGATGAAAACCTGGTTAAAGCGGTAGAAAAACGAGAAAATATAAACATTATTAAAAATTCTAAGACTGTGGAACTAATTGGCGACACCGAATTAGAAAAAGTGAAGTTTGAAAAACAAAATGGCGAAACATTTTTATTAAATGCACCATTGTTTGTCGCAATTGGGCAAGTGCCAAACAATGAAAAATTTAAGCACTTAGCAAACTTAGACGAATATGGTTTTTTTGATTCAGCAGAAGACTGCAAAACCAAAACAGATGGCTTGTTTGTCGCTGGCGATACAAGAAAAAAGGCAGTTAGACAAGTGGCTACTGCTATTTGTGATGGTGCGGTTGCTGGCACAAATGCGGTGAATTATTTAAATAGTTTAGCGGGTGAAGATTAATGATTATTGCAGGATTACAAAAAGTGTCGTTGGTGGATTACGATGGCTGTGTTGCAACCACAATATTTACCGCTGGATGCAATTTTAGGTGTCCATTTTGCCACAATGCGGTAGTTGTTCTTGGCAAAACAGATTTCTATACCGAAGGCGAAGTAATGGGCCATATTCGGGCTAGAATGGGTTTAATTGATGCAGTTGTTATTAGTGGTGGTGAACCAACCATTCAACCAGACTTGGTTGAGTTTATAGAAAAAATAAAAAAACTTGAAGAAAGCGGAA
>USNN01000074.1 GCA_900556185.1 uncultured Eubacteriales bacterium | reverse complement strand
ATAAATAACCGAATGGAACTTGCAAGTTTATATAATATAAGCAAACTTAATTTGTTTCCATCAGTGGGGGATAGTTTTGGCTTAACAATAATAGAATCTGCCACTCAAAACACTCCAAGTGTGGTAATTAAAAACACCGCCCCTAGTGAGCGAATTATAAATTTTATAAATGGTTTTGTTTCAAAATTAACCATAGAGGACTATTCAAAAACCATTTTAGACGCCATTTCATCTGAAATTACATTATCTAGAATTAGCGAAAACGCAAAACAATTACTTCCAATAAGTTGGAGCGATGTAGCAAAGGAATATTTTAACTTATATGAAAAATTAAAAGCATCAACAAAATAGTTGATGCTTTTTTGTTTTATCTATTAAGATTAAATATCACAATACTAATATCTGCTGGACTAACGCCACTTATTCGGCTAGCCTGACCAATTGTTAGTGGTTTAATTTCACTAAGTTTTTGAACCGCTTCAATTCTAAGTCCCTTAACTTTTGTGTAATCAAAATCTCTTGGTATTGGTAGGTTATCTAGTTTTTTGTTCTTTTCAACAACTTGTTCTTGCTTTGTTAAATACCCAGAATATTTTACCATTATGTTTATTTGATTTAGCACGTCTAGTGGACAATCCTTGAATAATCCTAGTTCTTTATTTAATATACTTGCAGATAAATTTGTTCTTTTAATTAAGGTTTCCACAGTTATGCCTGTGTTAACTTCTGTTTCATTATGGCTTTTCAAAAACTCATTAAGTTCTTTGGTTGGTTTTAAAATGTATGGCAATTCTTTTTTGTATTCTTCAATTTTCTTTAATTTTTCTATAAACACATTATATCTTTCATCACTAACAAGACCAACATCTCTACCAATTTGAGTTAATCTAATATCTGCATTGTCTTGACGCAACAAAAGCCTATATTCAGCACGGCTAGTCATCATTCTATATGGCTCGTTTGTGCCTTTAGTTACAAGGTCATCTATCAAAACTCCAATATACGAACTATCTCTAGTTAACACCATTCCTGGTCTGTTTTCAAGATACAATCCCGCATTAATACCAGCAACCAAACCCTGTGCACCCGCTTCTTCGTATCCACTTGTGCCATTAATTTGACCTGCAGTAAACACGCCTGCAACCTTTTTAAACTCTAGGGTTGGATACAAGTCTAGTGCGTCAATTGCATCATACTCAATTGCATAACCATACTTAACTATTTTTGTGTCTTCAAGCCCCGAAATACTATGAACCATCAATTCTTGCACGTCTTTTGGCATAGATGTGCTAAGCCCTTGCAAATAAATTTCATCATTTTCTAATGTTTCTGGTTCCAAGAAAATTTGATGCCTTTCTTTATCTTTAAATCTTACAATTTTAGTTTCAAATGATGGGCAATACCTAGGACCTATTCCAACAATAAGTCCAGAATACATTGGGGCTTTATCTAAGTTATCCAAAACAATTTTCTTTGTTTTTTCGTTTGTGTAACCTAGCCAGCAACTTGCAATATTCTTTGGTTGAACCTTTGTTAAAAATGAGAACGATTGAATATTTTCATCACCTAATTGCTCAGCAAACTTTTCATATTCAATAGAAAACTTATCTAATCTTGGTGGGGTACCCGTTTTAAATCTTTTTATATTAAACCCTAAGTTTATTAAACTTTTTGTTAAGTAACTTGCATTAGAAAAGCCTGCAGGACCTTCATTTTTAATAATTTCACCTGTTATGGTTCTACTATTTAAATACACACCGGTTGCGACTACCACCGCTTTTGTTTCAATTGTTTTTCCTTTAACTGTAGTAACGCCCGAGACTTTACCATCTGTTTCAATTATTTCTTTTGCTTCATCTTCAATAACATCTAGGTTTTTAGTGTTATTTAGCACGTCTTGCATAAATTTGTGATACTTATTTTTATCTATTTGTGCTCGCAAACTATGCACTGCGGGACCTTTACTTTCGTTCAACATCCTAAGTTGCAATAATGTGCTATCCGCACTAATACCCATTTGCCCACCAAGTGCGTCAATTTCACTAACAAGTTGACCTTTAGCCGTTCCACCAATAGATGGGTTACAAGCCAAAAAACTTATTCCATTATAATCTAGAGTAATAAGTAAGGTTTTATGTCCTTTTCTAGCAAGTGCCAAACTTGCCTCAACTCCAGCATGACCCGCGCCTATTACCACTGCTTCATATTTTAAATTCTTTTCCATTTTTATTTTCCTAAACAAAATTTACTAAATACACTATCTAGTATTGCTTCATTAGAACTGTTTCCAGTGATTTCACCAATATCGTTATACGCTTCGTGAATATCCACCGAAACTAGGTCTAAAGTAACATTATCTATGTTTTTATACGCAGACACCAACGCCTTTTTCGCTCTTTCAAGTGCATTTATGTGTCTTGTATTTGTAATTAAAATTTCACCACTAAACAAATTTTTATCTATAACCAAATTAAATATCATTTCTTTAATTTTGTTTATGTTTTCACCAGTAGAAGCCGAAACAAAAACCATATTTTTATCTAGATTTTTGTAATTATATTTAGTTGGTTTATCTATTTTATTGGCAATTATTATGTGCTTTTTATCTTTAATAAGGTCTAGTAGTTCTTTGTCTTCACCTGTTAATTCGCTAGAATTATCTAACACAAGTAAAACCACATCAGCAAGTTTTATTTGTTCGTAACTTTTATCTACACCAATTTTTTCAACTATGTCTCTAGTTTTTCTTATTCCAGCCGTGTCTATAATATTTACTTTAACGCCATTTATTTCAAATGCGTCTTCAATTACATCTCTAGTTGTGCCTGCAATATCGGTTACTATTGCCTTGTTTTTATTTAGTAGTGAGTTTAATATAGAAGATTTTCCTACATTAGGTCTGCCAACAATAACAGCGTTAATACCATTTTTTATTACACTGCCAGTCTTTTTAGTTAAAAGTAGGTTATCTATTCTTTTAATTAATTCATCTAGTTTTTCTTTTACTAGTGGAATGGTCGTATACTCAATATCTTCTTCTGGATAGTCAAAACTAACTTCAATTTCACTTAAAATATCAATTAGTTCTTTTTGAAAGTTATTTATTTCATTATTTAATTTGCCGTTCATTAGGTTATAGCCAGCAGTTAATTCGCTTTCACTTTCAGCGTTAATTAAGTCTATCATACCTTCAGCTTCACTTAAAGATAACTTGCCATTCAAAAAGGCACGCATAGAAAATTCACCATTTTCAGCCATACTTGCACCCATTTTAATGCAATCAGATAAAATACATTCAGTTATTTTAACACCACCATGGCATTGGAACTCAACCATATTTTCACCGGTAAAACTATTAGGTGCTCTAAATACTACACACAAACAATTATCTTTAGCGACACTGCCATTAAATTTACCCAAAACAAGTTCACGATTATTAAAATCTGATGGGTTTATTCCCTTTTTTGTTGAAAACAATTTATCGGCAATAGTTATTGCGTTTTTCCCTGACATTCTAACAATAGAAATACCACCTACACCTATAGGTGTAGAAATAGCAACGATTGTTTTTTCTGTATCAAATAATCTCATAAAACATCCTCGATAGAACAATTTTAGCACAATTATATTATTTGTCAATTATTTTATATTTAAAACTCAATTTAGCCCCTAAGGTGTTGACAAATTCAAGCAAATACCTTATAATAACACGTGTTCAAATAATAATTTTGCAAAATCATAAAAAGGAGTATATAATAAAGTCAATAAATGCAATGAAGGGAAACAAAGCCCGTTGAGCTTTACACAGAGAGCTGTCGGTCGGTGAAAGACAGCATATCGATTCGGGTCATAACTCCTCCCTGAGCAGTCGGCTGAAAGTCAGCGCGGTTCATCTGCGTTACAGCAATTAGGCTTGAACGGGTTCTCCCGTTACAGAGATATGCGTTAACAGGACGCGGATGAGTGGG
>USNN01000073.1 GCA_900556185.1 uncultured Eubacteriales bacterium | reverse complement strand
GGAAGTTGCCAAACTGGTAAATGCACTGGAAGGAGACGAAAAGACAGGAGCAAACATCATCCTGAAAGCCTTAGAAGCACCATTATTCCAGATCGCAGTCAATGCAGGTCTTGAAGGAGCTGTGATCGTCAATAAAGTAAAAGAAGCAGAAATTGGAAAAGGATTCGATGCATTACATGGAGAATATGTAGACATGGTGGAAGCAGGAATCATTGACCCAGCTAAAGTAACAAGAAGTGCATTACAGAATGCAACATCTGTAGCATCTACACTGTTAACAACAGAATCTGTTGTTGCTAATATTAAAGAAGATGCACCAGCAATGCCAGCAGGAGCTCCAGCTGGAATGGGAATGATGTAGTTGAGTGGACGTCTACAGGGAGCAAAGCGACTCAAAGACTAAAATATATCCCCGGAAATTCGAAAGAATTTCTGGGGCTTTTTCATGCTTAAAACCGATACTCCTTCCCATCCTTCCAAACCACCCAATACTCTACATTCGCACAATCATGGAGGAATAAGGGAATATCTGCTATAATAAATATATACTAAAAATTATTAGGAGTTAATTTATGAAAATTGATGTAATTGGAAGAAACTATAAAGTGTCTGATAGACTTAAGTCTTTAATTGAAAAGAAACTAGCAAAATTTGAAAAGTTCTTTGAAAAACCTGCAACTATTAAAGTTGTATGCTCAGAGTCTAAGGGCAGATACAAAATGGAGGTTAATCTTGGCTCTGGCAATATGTTTATAAGAAGCGAAGTTGAATCTGACAATATGTATGCTAACCTAGATATGTGCCTTGCTAAACTTGAAAAGCAAGTTGTTAAATATCTTGGCAAAAACAATAAAAAGATTAAAAATATTGACTTTAGTTCGTTTGAATATTATGATGAACTTCCAGAACTTGTTATTCCAAAGATAACAAAGAGAAAGGCTTTTGAACTTACTCCAATGAGCGAGCAAGAAGCACTTATTCAAATGGATATGGTTGGCAACGACTTCTTTATTTTTATGAACTCTGCAAACGATACTGTTTGTGTGCTTTATAAGCGTGAAGATGGCGATGTTGGTTACATCGAAACAAAGTAAAATATTAGGAGAGAAATTATTCTCTCCTATTTTTTATATTTATTTAATATTTCTAGACTAAAGTCTTCGGTTGGAAAGTCGTAAGACTCGATGTAGGGTGGGGAGTCTTCGGTTAATTCTTCCAAACTAATTATAACGCCAACCCTTGTTTGGTTGTTTATTATTTTAACGCCGTAAAGAATGTGTGGGGTGTAACCATTTTTGTAACAAAGTATTGTGTATTCTTCGGGTGAGCTGTCGGTGTACTTTTTTTTACTTAGTTTGGTTGGTGGCTTTGCGTAAAGTGTTATTGGTTTGGTTCTACCTAAACTATCGGTATAGTAATATTCGTTGGTTTCAATAACGCATATAGTTGCATTTTTTATTGGGGTGGTTTCAAAACTATCAAAAACTGACACAATAAGTTTTCCAGTGGGGTTAGTGGTGGAAACATCTTTAGTTAAACTTAACCCCGAAAGGAAACACCCGAATAAAAACACGCAAAATATTAAACTAGATAACATAATTTTCTTCATATATAAATATATTTAGTAATTTTCTATTGTATGAAAGGCTAAAATATTGTAAAATATAAGTGGTGAAAAATTATGATAGAAGTTAAAAATTTAACAAAAAATTATAACCCTGATTTTAGTGCATTACTAAATTTAAGTTTTGTGGTAGATAAAAAACCGTTGGCAGTAATTGGCTATAATTGTGCGGGTAAAACTACCTTGCTTAATATTTTAGCGGGGCTTGATAATAACTACTCGGGCGATGTTATAATTAATGGCGTTAACCGCCGTGACCTAAAAAACGAAGAAAATATAATTTCTTATATTATGGACCCAGTGGTGCTATTTGAAAATAAGTCGGTTTATGATAATCTAAAGTATGTGTATAAAGTGAGTGGCGAAACCGATAAAGAGAAAATAAATAAAGAAATAAAAGCGGTCGCAGAGGAGTTACACTTGTTTGGTGTGCTTACAAAAAAGGTGCGTAAGTGCAATTATTTTGAGAAGTTACTAGTGTGCGTTGGGCGAATATTAATAAAAAAACCGAAGATAATAATGGTGGATGAACCGCTTAAAAACCTATTAAATTTTGAAAAACGAAGCCTACTACAGACACTGGTTTCGGTCGCAAGCAAACTATCAAGCGACCTTATTGTGGCTGAATATGGGCAAAATTTGGCTTATTTTAATGATTTTGAAATTTTAAAACTTGATTTTGGGACAAAGGTAGAGTAGTTTCGGATAAAATTTTCAAAAATTTAAAATGATTAAATTTGGCACTAAATTAGATAAAACTATTAAATTATTTTACTTGAAAAATTATATAAAGTATTGTAAAATTATTGTGTAAGGAGAAACGATGTGAGTACAAAAGATTTGGTTAAAAATTATCTTGATAGCGACCAAGTAAAACTAGTGGTTGAAAGTTCAGAAACTTTGTTTTCAACCATTATTTCTAAAATGAGTTTTAAAGAACTGCTTAGTCTTAGAAACACAATTTTAGATGACAACTTTAAGCAACTTATGAAAGATAGTGATATGGTTAATTGCATTGAAGAATTTTTTAAGTATAACCTTAATGTGGCAGAAACTTCTAGAAACTCTTATTTGCATCGAAACACCTTGCTTTATAGAATAGATAAAATTTATCACCTAACTGGCTATAATCTTAAAATTTTTGAAGATGCTGTTAGTTTTAAAATTTTAATGAAAATCTATGAACTTACGAGTTAGTTTATGAAAAAGTATGATGAAATTATAGATAGGATTATTTCATTATATACTGGCACCAAGTGCGAGTTAGAATATGAAAACCCATATCAACTTTTGGTGGCAGTAATTTTGTCGGCACAGTGCACAGATAAAAGAGTGAACGAAGTTACAAAAGAATTATTTAAAGTTATCAAAACTCCTCAAGATATGATGAAGTTTGGTATAGACAATTTGAAAAAATCGATTTATTCGTGCGGGTTTTATAATAATAAGGCTAAAAACATAATGGAAGCCTCGGCTGACCTTATAGACAAATACAATGGTGAAGTGCCAGCAGACTTTGATAAACTTATATCGCTTGCTGGTGTTGGCGAAAAAACGGCTAGTGTAGTGCTTAGCACTGCTTTTAATATGCCAGCCTTTGCGGTGGACACCCACGTGTTTAGGTTGTCTAAAAGGCTTGGGCTTGCAGATGAAAAGACGGCACACGATACTATGGTAACTTTAAAATCTAGAATATCTAAAGATAGGTGGAGTGATGGTCATTTTGCATTAGTGTTGCATGGTAGGTATTGTTGTTATGCTAGAAACCCTAATTGCGCAGAATGTAAAATAAAAGACTGTTGCGAGTTTTACAAAAAGGATAAAAGAAATGTTTGATGATAGAGTAAAAATTTATATAAAATCGGGTAATGGCGGAAACGGAAAGGTTTCTTTCCATACTCAAAAAAATATGCGTGTTGGTGCTCCAGATGGCGGTGACGGTGGAAAGGGTGGCGACATTATTATTGTTGCAGATAAAAATGTTACAGACCTTGGTGAGTTTAGATACACAAAACACCTAAAAGCCGAAGATGGTTTAGGCGGTGGACCAAATACAACAACAGGTAAAACTGGTAAGTCGGTAATAATTAAAGTGCCTTGCGGAACAGTTGTTAAAGATGCTGAAACGGAAGGAATTTTAGCTGACCTATTTTATGATGGAGATAAGGTTGTGGCTCTTGCTGGTGGTCTTGGTGGTGCAGGGAACGCAAGATTTAAGTCTTCTAGGCGTCAAAGCCCAACATTTGCTCAAACGGGCGAAGTTACAACTGAAAAAACTTTGCTTTTAGAACTTAAAACTATCGCTGATGTTGGCTTAGTTGGTTACCCAAATGCGGGCAAAAGTAGTCTACTATCAGTTTTAACATCGGCAAGACCTAAAATTGCAGGTTACCAATTTACAACATTATCTCCAAACCTTGGGGTGGCTCGCGTTTATGGCAAGTCTTTTGTTATTGCAGA
>USNN01000072.1 GCA_900556185.1 uncultured Eubacteriales bacterium | reverse complement strand
CCGTGCCGGTTCAAGTCCGGCCATCGGCACCATAAAAAATAAAAGGAAGACAGAAATTGTCTTCCTTTTATTTTTTACTCGTACCCGTTGGCTGGGCTTGGCAAGGACGGGTTTATAGTGAAACAAGTAGCAACTGCCACACTAATATTGATGCAGAAACGAAAGGTAAAAAATTCGTTTAGATTTTTTAGATAAAATTGCTTAAACAAGTTCGCCATTGCACGTGTTTGCATGGCGGTTTTGTTTAAACAGTTTTAGCAAAAAAGATGAATGAATTTTGTGTGTTGTTGGCGGGCGGTTCGGTAGAGAGCCCACAACAAATATGTTCAAGTCCGGCCATCGGCACCATAAAAAATAAAGGAAGACATTTTGTCTTCCTTTATTTTTTACTTAAATTACAAAATATTAACCACCAGCTGTGCTGGTAGTTATTTTTTGCAATTTAAAAACACCCTTGAGAGATTATCTCAAAGGTGGTTTTTATTTATGCTAATTTTTCAATTAGTTTTAGGTCTATTCTGCCTTTTTCGTCTATTTTAATGCATTGAACTCTTACTTTATCGCCAACTTTAACAACATCTTCTACCTTTTCTACTCTTTCTTTAGATAGTTTAGAAATGTGTATCATACCGTCTACGCCTTCTTTAATTTGAACGAACGCACCAAATTGCATAATGGTTACAACTTTACCGTCGTAAATGCCATTAACTTCTGGCTCAAAGCAAATATCGTCTATCATTTGTTTTGCTTTAATTGCACTCTTTTCATCTGACGAAGCAATCATAACAACGCCATCATCGGTGATGTCAATCTTAACGCCAGTTTCGTCAATAATTTTATTAATGGTTTTGCCACCACTGCCAATAACTTCACGGATTTTGTCTGGGTTGATTTTGAAGCTTGTAATTCTTGGAGCGTATTTATTAAGTTCTTTTCTTGGTTCGCTAATAGTTTCTAGCATTTTGCCAAGGATGTGCATTCTGCCTTCTCTTGCTTGGGCTAGTGCTCTGGTTAAAATTTCTTTATCTATACCCTTAATTTTAATATCCATTTGAATAGCGGTTACGCCGTGTTCGGTGCCTGTAACCTTAAAGTCCATATCACCAAAGAAGTCTTCTATGCCTTGAATATCGGTTAGAACTCTAACTTCGTTGTCTTGCTTAATAAGACCCATAGCAACGCCTGCAACTGGAGCCTTGATTGGAACGCCAGCGTCCATAAGTGAAAGTGTGCTAGCACAAGTGCTTGCCATACTTGTAGAACCGTTACTACTTAAAACTTCACTAACAAGTCTGATTGAATATGGGAATTCTTCTTCGCTTGGAATAACTGGAAGAAGGGCTCTTTCTGCTAGTGCGCCATGACCAATTTCACGTCTGCCTGGAGCCTTAAGTGGTTTTGCTTCGCCTGTTGCATAGCCTGGCATATTATATTGGTGCATATATCGCTTTTCTTCTTCGTCATCTAAGCCTTCTAGTTTTTGAGCATCACCAATTGTGCCTAGTGTTAAGCAGTTCATAACTTGTGTTTGACCACGAGTGAATACGGCTGAACCGTGAACTCTTGGAAGCATACCGACTTCGCACCAAATAGGACGAACTTCTGTAAGAGTTCTGCCGTCTGGACGAATGTTGTGATTGAATATCATATCACGAACGATTTCTTTTTTAAGTGCATATAAGCTATCGTTTATTTCACGATGACAATCTTCAAAAATATCTTCAAAGTGCTTAAATGTGTCGGCTTCTATTTCGTCTACTAATTCTTGACGAACTAGTTTATCTGGGGTTGGGCTTAATGCCTTTTTAAGGTTATCGTAAGCATATTCACGAACTGCCTTTTCAATATCTTCTGGAACATGATAATATTCTATAACCTTCTTTTCTTTGCCTACCGCACCACGAATAGATTCAATAAAGTCTACTATAACTTTAATATTTTCGTGAGCAAACATAATTGCATCTAGCATTTCGCTTTCTGGAACTTCGTTTGCGCCTGCTTCTACCATCATAATTGCATCCTTTGTGCCAGATACAGTTAGGTGAATATCGCTTTTATCTTGTTCTTCGGCTGATGGGTTTAATACAAACTTACCATCTATTCTGCCAACTAAAACAGAACCAGTTGGACCAGCGAATGGTATATCTGATATTGTTAGTGCTACGCTTGAACCAATCATAGCCAAAATTTCGGTTGGGAAATTATTGTCTACAGATAATGGGGTCGCAACGACTGTTACATCATTATAAAATCCTTTTGGAAATAGTGGACGGATAGGTCGGTCTATTAGTCTTGAAACCAAAATTGCCTTATCACTGCCCTTGCCTTCTCTCTTTTTAAATCCGCCTGGGATTTTGCCTACAGAATACATTTTTTCTTCATAGTCTACACTTAGTGGGAAAAAATCCATTCCTTCTCGTGGTGCTTTACTCATGGTTGTGTTAACCATAACTATGCTTTCGCCACAACTAACCAAGCATGAGCCGTTTGTGTAACCAGCATATTTACCAACCGATACAGTTATATCTTTACCTGCAAGAGTAAGCGTAAATTTCTTTTCGTTCATTTGTTTTCTCCTCTTTTTAAAAAAAGAGGCAAGCCCACAATTAATATATGAACCCACCCCTTTAAAATTAACTACTTTCTTATGCCTAACTTTTCAATTAATGCACGATAACCTTCCAAGTTGGTGTTTTTGTAGTAGTCTAGAAGACCACGTCTTTGACCAACAAGTTGAAGAAGACCACGACGGCTGTGCTTGTCGTTATTATTCTTCTTTAAGTGTTCAGTTAAGTGATTAATTCTTTCAGTTAAAATTGCAATTTGAACTTCTGGAGAACCAGTGTCCCCTTCTTTTCTTTGGAAGTTTGCAATTATTTCACTTTTCTTTGCTTTTTCCATTCGTTTTTACTCCTTAATTAAATTTACCTTAGTAACGAAGCAACCGTCGGAGTACTCGAAGTAACTGCGTTACAAGAACAATTGTTATTTTAACATAACTAGCGTTATTTGTAAAGTGGTTTTTTAATTATTTTCTAAACACATTTTTAACGCCGTCTATTGAGCCTAGTTTTTTAATGATGTCGTTTATTTGGTTTATGCTAGACACCTGAACTTGCACCGAAATTTGGGCGTTACCTTTATTTGTTTGAGCACTTATGCCAGTTAGGGTTACGTTTGGTATAGCACCTAGAGCGAATGTAATATCATTAACTATCATATGACGGTCTTGAGCGGTTAAACAAATTGTTGCACTATAAGAACCAGACACATTATCTACCCACTCGACTTTAACTAGTCTTTCGCCGTTAGACTTTCGGATGTTTGGGCAGTCTGCTTTGTGAACGGCAATACCGCTACCTAAGGTTACAAACCCTATTATATCATCGTGTGGAATTGGGTGGCAACAACCTGCTAGCCTTACATACACGCTATCTACACCTTTTACCCTTACGCCTGTTTTATTTGAAGATGCTGGTTTGGCAAGTGCTTTTCTTAGTCTTTCGTCTTTCTTTTCGTCTAACCTTATTTCATTTAATAAGTGAGTTAAGACGCTGGTGGCGGTAACACCACCATAACCTATGCTTGCGTATAAGTCGTCTATATCTAAAAAGTTCTTTTGTGCTAGCACTTTTTCTACTGCTTTGTTGTTTGAAATTACTTCAGACAAGGTAACATTCTTTCGTTTGGCTTCCATTTCTAGCATTTCTTTGCCTAGGTGAATGTTTTCTTCCTTCATCTCTTTTTTAAAGTATGACCTGATTTTGGTTCTTGCGTTTGGGGTTTGGGCAAGTTTTAACCAATCTCGGCTAGGGCCTTTACTTGTTGGGCTGGTTATAATTTCTACAACATCGCCGTTTTTTAGTTTTGTGGTTAGTCCACGCATTTTGCCGTTTATTTTTGCACCTGTGCATTTGTTGCCTAAATCTGAGTGAATAGCGTAGGCAAAATCTATAGGGGTACTGTTTTCGGTTAATTGAATAACCTTATTTTTTGGTGTGAAGACAAATATTTCGTTTGTGTAAAAGTCGGTCTTTGCAATACTCAAAAATGTTTTAGTGTCGCTAACTTCTTTGCTTTCTTCTAGTATTTGGCGAAGAAAAGATAGTTTTTGGTCTAGGTCTGAACT
>USNN01000071.1 GCA_900556185.1 uncultured Eubacteriales bacterium | reverse complement strand
CCATATCCACGCCAAGACCACTAGAAGCCACAATGTTGCCCGTGAATAAGCCAAATAATAATATAGATAAAATAGAAGCACTATTCATTATCGGTTGCCTCCTTTGTTTCTTCTGTTGAATTGGTATCGGTTTCGTCTGATGGTGTATTCGTAGTTTCAGTTTTTTCTGCACTTTCAACTGCTGGCTTTTCTGGAGTTAACACTAGTGTGTATCTATCTACCAACCTAGAGTATAGTTGTTTTCTCTTGTTTATAAACAATGCAACTAGTGTATAAATAGTTGAAAATACAATTACAATCATTAGCCCGCCCGCAAGCGTACTAAAGAACTTTAGCCCTGCAAATGAGCCTAAACTCTTTCCAAAAACTGTGCCATAACTCAATATCTCACGAACAAAACCAACTAAAATAATAGACACACAATAGTCTAGCCCTAGTAATAATGAATTACCTAAGTAAGAGCCAAATGTGGTTTTTTCTTTGTTTGTTTCTAAGCAAAATAGAATTACAGAACTTGCGAATATAAAAGCAATTAGACTGTGTGTAGAACTATAATTTTTGCTAAATAGTTCAAAGAACACAGAGTCTAAAAAGTAAATTATACCAAGCATACAAAGAGTGTAGCAAATATATCTTACACGGTTTGGTATAATAAGTTTAAATGCACCAACTATCATAGTTGTTAGCATTATCATCATAAAAATTAGCCCAGCATAAATTAATGCAGATTTAAAATCAGTTGCAACAATAAGTAGTGGAAATAAGCCGACACCTAAAACCAAGGCTGGGTTAAACTTGTAACTATTTTTATCCATTATGCACCCACCCCACTAAAGATTTTTGGCACATCACTCATTCGGTCAAAAAAGCTACTAGTCCCGTTAAATAGTAGGTTTGTAACCATAACCATTCCAACCACTAGTATAGCAAAAAAGCATACCGAAAGAGTGGCATTAAATATTTTTTTAGCCATTTTTCACTTCGCTCCTTTTTCTGAATTCTAACACCATTCCGTTATATATTGCACTAATTAACCCGACAATAATAGTTGCACTCATAATCGCAAATCTTGCTCCACTAACCTTGGTTAATAAAACGCCAATAAAACCAATTAGCAACCCATAAACCCATTTAACATATTTATTTGTAGGCACAACAGCAAAATCTGGTGCCACAAAAAATGCACACAACATTACTTCTGCAGTTAGTGTGATATTGATGCTTACATTAAGTGAATAAAATAACAATGTAAATAAAAGTGTTGAAGCAATAACAGCCACTGGCACTCTAAAGTCAATTACTTTTAGTGCACACAAAACAACACCAGCTATAATTATAAATAATAAACCACTATCACCAACAAGCCCTGCATTGCCACCAAACAAAGAATTTACTATGTTAACGCCAGCAACATCACCACTTAAAACTCTATCCATATAAGAAGTGTTAACCACTAGCCCACTAGCAGGGTCTATATACGAGTTAAACCCAGTGCCAAAAATTAGAGAACTTAAAACTACAGCAATAGCAATTTCACTTACAAAATTTTTGCCTATGCCACCTGCCAAATCTCGGATAAAAATAATTGAAAAAATTGTTGCAATTATTGGCATATAAAAACTTGCCCCAGATGGACAACTAAGCCCAATAATTAGACCTATAAAAATAGCCGATATTTCGGTAAATTCGTAATTTTTTTCTACACATAATTTAAAGCAGACATCGCTAATTAATGCGGTTAAAACTGAGACCGCAACCAACAAAAATGGTCGATAGTCTAATAAAACACAAGCACAAGCCACACTAGGCAACAAAAGTGCTATCATAAGTAAATATATTTTGGTGGTAGTTAACTTGCTTTTTATGTGTGGCGAATAACTTATCCAATTACTCATTTTAGTCTTCCCCTTCGTTTAATATTTTTTCCTTAGCGTAACAAATTCGTTGCACAATATGCCTTTTAGATGGGCAAACAAAACCGCAACAACCGCATCTTGAGCAAAACTCCGCACCCATTGTTCTAGCATCGTAATAATCGCCATTTATTACACTTTCTTCTATTTTAAATGGCTCTAATTTTCTAGGGCAAACCTTAACGCATTTACCACACCTAATGCAAGGCAATTCTAATGGTTCTTCGGTTAGCCTATCATTAATTAAAACTATAGACTTGGTTCTATAATCTAGCCCATGAAAACCACCTGCTACAGCAAAACCTCTAAAAAATCCACCCATAACCAGCTTTTGAACGCTCTTTTCATTTTCGCCTTTAAAGCCATTAACTAAACTAGTAATAGGTGTTCCTAGCGTTGCCCACATCATTGTAGTGGTTATTTTGTCGCCTTCTTTTTCTATAATTGAAATTGGCTTACTTGGTAAACTAACGCCATCTATTGTAAGCATTTTAATTGCATACAAAGTAAATAAATCAAAAGATATAAACCCATTTTCTCTTGATTTTTCATTGGTTTTATAAAATTTATTTGTTAAGGCTTTAACAATTTCTGTTTCATCGCCTACTGGATATCGGTCTGGCACAACAAGTTTTACAAAGTTAAATAGTTCGCCTAGTTCACTTTCTACCGCACTAATAAACTTAGAATAAACTTTTTCTCGTGTTTTTGCAGTTGCTAACACAATATTATTTGAGTTTAATAGTTTTGCAATAACTCTAACCGCCATAACACAGTCATCTAGCCTTTCACTTATTAAAAATGGCGTGTTCTTTTGATATGGCTCGTCAGTTGCAAGGTTAACCACAATAACTGGCTCTTTGTTTATAACAGCACTAATTTTATTTATTGCCGATTCTCCATCATAGTCCACAATATAAGACTCTTTTAAGTTTGAAAGCAAAGTAACCTTATCGGCACTTATATCATTTTTAGGGAAAGTTATTTTGTCATTTTTAAAATCGTTTTTTATAACAACAACTTCTGTTTTTCCGCCATAGCAAGATAGTTCGGTTAATATTTCTTCCACCACTCCAGACACAGGTGATGTGATACAATTATTGCCGTTAACCATTAGCCTACTGCCAATTTTAACTTTTTCACCTTTTTTAACCACGACACTGCAGTTAACACCTTTAATTTGCTTTGCTGGCACATACACCCTTTCTTGGTTTTCTTGTGCACAAAAAACAGGGGCAAGTTCGCACGAATACCCCTTATCTATATTTTTTATACCATAGCCATATTTACCCGACTTTATTTTCATATAACACTCCAATATAAACAAATAGATATTTTATTTAATTTAAATATATCAAATTTGAAAATAAAAGTCTAACAAAAATACCTTACTCCGAAAAATTATTGCTTTTTTTCTTACATTTTTCTTTTATTTTGTTAATTATGTAAACCACTAGTTGAGTAAGTCCTAGCCCTGCTATAAACACTCCAAATATAATTTTTAAAATTTTGCTTTCTATTTTTACAGCCACCAACGCTGCCACTACCGCTAGAATTAAACTAGCCCCAACAATAATTCCACCAACTTTAAAATCTACAAGTTTGTTTTTGGCGTAAATTATTATACAAACAATTCCACAAGGCACAAACACTAAAAGGTTCGTGCTTTGAGCAATTTCTTGACTAACATCCATAAGAATTGTAAGTGCTGGAATAAGTAGCGTTCCGCCACCCATCCCCATACCAGCAAGCAACCCAGAGACTAAAGCAATTAACAGAAACCATACAAAATCCATAATATTCTCCTTACATTACAAGCATCCAAACGCCAGAAAAAATCATAACGCACCAAAATATAATGTTAATTACATCGTTTTTAAGGTTTTTAAGTAAAAATGTTCCAGCAATCCCACCAACTAGGGTTCCAATAGCCACTGGCAAAAGTATGCCCCAATCTACCACACCTTTAATTATGTATGTAATTCCACTAACTAAGCATATTGGTGTTATTACAAACACAGCAGTGCTATGAGCAACCTTAGAGTTCATATGCAACAAAATTGTTAAAACGGGCACTAATAGCATACCGCCACCAGCGCCTAAAAAACCATTCACAAAGCCAATAAATAGCCCTGCACCAATACTAATTAAAACAACTTTCAAATTTAATTTCATAAACTTAGTGTTTGCATTAAGTTTGTTTTTAAACATAAAAAGAGCCAAATATTT
>USNN01000070.1 GCA_900556185.1 uncultured Eubacteriales bacterium | reverse complement strand
GGTAACTTTTGCTCCAGTAAGCGTTGCAAGCAGTGCGTGAGATAATTCATGATGAAAAACACCAATAAATGTCAGTCTGTTAAATATAAAGTATGTAAATTCATTTCCAAAAAATGATGCCGTTACCGAATATAGCAGTTTTACTATTTGTTCTATAACAAACCCCGCAACCGGTATCACAAATGTCAATATCAGTGCTGTCAAAAGATAGTTTACATATAGGCGTTCACGGCTCTACTGGGCTTGGTGAATTTGTTTTCCCTAAACCAAAATTTAAACCAATTGAAGATTCTGCCGTGGAAGCCATGCATAAACTTATTACTAAGTTTCCTAACGAGATTTCTATATTGTGTTTAGGACCACTATCTAACATTATGGAATTAATTAAACTCCACCCAGAAGACGAACCAAAAATTAAAGAACTTATTATTAGTGGTGGACTTATTGAAAACTTGAAAGAAAACGAAGACCCTTATGTTAGTTTTAATATTGCTGATGACTCTGAAGCATCTAAATTTGTTTTAAATTTAAAAACCCCTATAACTATTGTGCCATCCAATTTAGGTCATAACGCCTACTTAACTTGGCATGAAGTATACAAAACTAAAAATACAAACCTTACTGGAGAAATGTTTGAAAAGGTGTTTAGGTCATATGGTGACCGCCATGTCAAAAACGGAATTGCCACACATGACCTTTGTGCAGTTATTTATGTTTCTCAACCTAAAATATTTACTACCACTCCAGCTAAAGTATTTTTAACAAACTTTAATAATTTTTCTATAATGAAATTTGATTTTTCTTCTAAAGAAACAAATGCACAAGTTGTAACCGATTGCAGCATATCTAAAATAAAAAAAGTGTATTTTAAAGCCTTAAAATTAATGCCATAAAAGGAAGGATTTATATGGATAAGCTTCAATTTGCTGAATTTATAAAATCAAATATACTAACCATATTCACTGGGTCTGAAATTATTGGCGAAGAAGCATCTTCACCAAGAGATAGCATAGTGGCTCAGGGTAGTGGCGGAAGTTTATTGGTTAAATTTAACAAAAATGACGACTATAGATATCAAATTAAGCGTATTCAACCATTTAAGGGATACGAGGTAGCCCTTGTTAAATCTATTGTTACAGAACTTGGTGCATTAAAAGAGCAAAAAATTGAAGATAGTTATTTTAACACCCTACAAAGTTATGTTATTGAAAGAGCGATATGTAAATCGGTCAGTGAAAGTTCATACGAAACACTTTTAACCATCGTAAGTCAATTAAACCATTGGAGTTCAAGGACTTACGAGGGACAAAATGCACGGTTTGGATTTATGGTCTGCAACATTAAAGCGGGCGATAAAACAAATAAAAACTTACATATATCCAATATTTTGCAAGAAAACTTTTCTGCAGTGTTAGCTGACGGAATTAATACCTGCTACAAAATATCTTCTGATGGATATTTATTAAACTACATCACCCTGCCAAAATCTAAAGACCAAAATATAAGTGCCCCTTATGATTATATAGATATGGCAAATATTTGCTATGGTAGTCGTATTGGCGTATGTTTAACTGGCAACGGCGACATATTAATTTTCCATGAAAAAAATCTAATTTACGCAAAGCACGCCGGCACATGGACAAGGTATAGCCACGAAGAAATTATAGATAGGATTTCGGATAACACAAACGACCTATCCGACAAAACAAGAAAAGCAATTTATTTATCTAGTTTGGATGTGTCTTTTGCGAAAACTGGCGGTTGCGTTGTGCACTTAGATAAAACTAGCGAAACAACATTTTTGAAACACATTAACGAAGCCGACATACTGTTAGAGCAATATTATGAGCAAAAATATAACGAATCGCATACATACCCACTACTGCAAGAAGACCAGTCAGAAGATAGCCATCCCGCCTACGAGGACTTTATATCCAGCGAAAAATGCAAAAAGGTTGCAAACCTTAGATGTATGATAGCAGGCAGAAAATTTTGCGATTTAAGCCGCAAGTTACGTCAGGAACTTCTTAGCGTGGATGGTGCAACCGTTATAGATAACGATGGCGACATTGTTGCCGTTGGTGCTATTATTATGATAGAAAGCGGTAGTTTTAGTGGTGGTAGACTTGCCGCCGCAAAAACTCTATCTAAATACGGCGTATCGTTAAAAATTTCTGAAGACGGGCAAATTCAAGGCTTTAAGTACGATAAACACAAATTGAAGTCTTTACCAATCTTTATGCTAGGCTAAACTTGACTAAATTAAATTTATGAATATAATTAATACACAAAATATAAAAATCGAAGGCGACTTATTAGCCTTCAAAGGATAAAAAATGAAATTAAGTAATGAGCCTGTTAGAGGCACAAAAGATTATCTTCCAAAAGAAATGGAGATAAGAGAAGAAATAAAACAAAAAATATTAGCGTCATATAGAAGTTTTGGGTTTATGCAAGTTGGCACCCCAGTGCTAGAAGATATAAATAGACTGCTTGGTAGCGACGGTGGCGACAACCTAAAATTAATATTTAAGGTGTTAAAACGTGGTGAAAAGTTAAACCTATCGCAAGATAATTTAACCGAACGGGATATTGTAGACTACGGTCTTAAATACGACCAAACCGTTTCTCTAGTAAGGCTATTCTCAAACAATCAAAACAACTTACCTTCCCCATTTAAATCAATTCAAATAGACTACGCATTCCGTGCTGACAGACCTCAAAAGGGCAGACTACGTCAATTCACTCAATGCGATATAGATATTTTAGGCGACACAACAATTAATGCAGAAATAGATATTATCAATACAACCGCAAAAACATTTGCAAGACTTGGATTTAAAGATTTTGTTGCAAGAGTAAACGACAGACGTGTTTTATCTAGCATTATTAATAGCGTAGGTTTTGACGCAGAAAGCGAAACCGATATTTGTATATCTCTAGATAAATTAGATAAAATTGCCGTAAGTGGCGTTACTGCAGAATTACTTGAAAAGGGCTACGACGAAGCCAAAGTTAACAAACTTCTTGAAAACATAGAACGAGTTAAAAATTCATCCGACCCAATGAAAGAACTATTGAATTTAGGCGTGAACGAGAAGCTTGTTGGCGACATTAATACCATTATTAGTTCAGTTAATGCACTTGCAACCAATGGGTTTAAAGCAGTTTTTGATATCACCATTATTCGTGGTCAAGGCTACTACACTGGAACAGTGTTTGAGTTCTTTATGCCAGGTTTTGGTGGTGCGTGTGCTGGTGGTGGTAGATACGATAATATGATAGAAAAAATGACTGGCAACTCAGTTCCAGCAGTTGGACTAGGACTTGGACTAGAACCAACAAGTATGCTAATTGCCGAACAAGGCTTAATGCAAACCAACAGCAAAAAAATTGCCGTTGTGTATAGACCAGAACACAAATTTGTGGATGTTCTAAAATATGTTCAATCACTAAATGCAGACAATTCCGTTTCTGCAATTCTTGCTAAAAAGAACCTAAATCACCAATTGGAAATTTTAAAACAAAACGGCTTTACGAACTTTGTTATGTTCCCTGAGACCGAGATTAAGCCTTTATAAACAATTTGACGAATATAAATTATTGTATAATAGACAATTATTGCTATACAGAATTATTACCATGTAATTTAATAAAAACTCTCCTTAAGTTGTTTGTGCTTATATACACAAAGACACTAAGGGGAGTTTTTTAGGCACAGGCAAATCTATATCACACGAATTCAGGCAGGCATGTGTTTTTAACTATTTTTTTAAAAAGGCTAAAAATTTTGTTAAAATCTATTGCAAAATATTTTTTTATATAGTATAATTTCATGTGTGTTAACTTAATATTGCACATATGGAGAGATGGCTGAGCGGTCGAAAGCAGCGGTCTTGAAAACCGTCGTAGTGAGAGCTACCTGGGGTTCGAATCCCTATCTCTCCGCCAATCAAAACCTAAATCGAATCCTCGATTTGGGTTTATTTTTTGTAAAAAATTAACTACAAGTTTAATTAATGTATCATAATCTAAATATAGGAAATTTTATGGATTATAAAACTTTAGAAAACAAATTTAAACCCGTTATTCAACACATAATTGACGATAACAAAAAATTCTATGGATTTAATAGTCCAATTTATTGGAATTTTTTTGTTGATAATGATATTTGTTTAGTGGCTACAACCACATCTAAACTTGAATTAAAAATCAA
>USNN01000069.1 GCA_900556185.1 uncultured Eubacteriales bacterium | reverse complement strand
AAAGTTAGAAATCGAAATTTCCAACAATGAGTACAAAAAACTGGTAGATTTAAAATTGTACTCGTGTTATAATAAAACTGTAACAAAGAGAAAAAGCGATTATCCTTTGTTATATCTATTGGTTTCAAGAATAGGCATTTTAATAGGTTTAATAGTATCTTTATCGGGCTTGTGGGTTTCATCTAAAAAGATTGCAAGTATAGACATAGTTTGCATTAATTCTAGTTTAGGCGAAACAAAAACACAGGTAGAAGAAGTGCTAAAATCGAATAATGTTTTAGTTGGAAACACGCTAAATATTAAAACCAAGGACCTAGAGCGAGAAATAGTATCTAAAATAGACGACCTTTCGTCGGTTGTCGTGTCTAAAAACGGAACAAGTTTAACTATAGAACTATCTAAACGAGTAAAAAAGCAAGACTTGTCGACAGAAGATATTGTTTCAAACTATGACGGCAAAATTACAAGCATTAGCCATTCTAGTGGAATACTTATGGTTAATGTGGGTGAAGGCGTAAGCAAGGGTCAGGTTTTAATTAAGTCTGGCACGGTGGGAGATTTTTACTCCGAAGCTAAAGGCGAAATTAAAGCCAAGGTTTATGTTACGGGCGAGGCGGTAGGCTCAACAAACTCGGTTGTTTCTAAAAGAACAGGCAACTTTAAAACGGTTAGTTATTATGAACTGTTTGGAAAGAGATTAGCAAAAAAAGACGCTATTGGTATATTGCAAGCCGAATACGGCAGTAGCGAAGTGGAACTAGAAACAAAATATCTATTTAAAAACCTAATTTTACCGCTAAAATTGGTTACAGCACGGGTGTATGAACTAGTGGATGAATTAGTAGTGGTGGAACAAAATGAGGTTATAGAAAGGCTAAAAAACGAAGCGAAACAGCGTGCCACTAAAAATTTGCCGATAGGTGCTGAAAATATTGGCGAAAGTTTTGATGTTTTTGAAGACAATGGATTAATTAAAGTAATCTGTTTAATTAAAACAGAAATAAGTATAGGAATGAGAAAATCTAATGAAAATTAATTTTTTAAATTATGATGGTGTGGCTAAAGCAACCCGAGATGAAATGCTTAGAGTTATGGAAAATGCGTTAAATATGTTAGGTGAACCAACAAATATGGAAATTAATGTTGGTTTTGTAACCCCAGAAGAAATTAAGGAAGTAAACAATAAAGAACGTGGAAAAAATAGTTCTACCGATGTGTTAAGTTTTCCTAGTTTTGAATTAAAACCATTTGAAAAGGTGGACTTAACCTTAGATAAATACAAGTGGAACATAAACCCAGAAAATGGATACTTTGTTTTGGGTGATATGCTTTTATGTAAAGAAATTGCCAAAACCCAAGCCAAGGAATTGCATCACACATTAAAAGATGAGTTAATAAGACTGTCTTTGCATAGTTTGTTGCATTGCTTAGGTTTTGACCATATAGAAGACAAAGATTACGAAGTTATGCACAAAGCAGAACTAGAAATATTATCTGCTTGCGGATACAATAATTTAGATTAAGGAAAATTTTATGAATAACAATAGAAAGAGTGGGTTTGTTGCAATAATAGGACGCCCTAATGTTGGCAAAAGCACAATAATTAATGCTATGGTTGGTATGAAAATAAGCATAACAGGTCCAAAAGCACAAACCACAAGAAACAAAATTCTTGGAATTTTAACAGAAGGGGATAATCAAATTGTATTTGTAGACACCCCGGGGCTATTAAAACCAAATAATAAACTTGGCGAATATATGAAAAAGTCTATAGATAATGCACTTACTGGTGATGATATTATTATGATTATCTTAGACGGAACCGATATAAAGCAGGCCGATTATGACTTGATTGAAAGTTTTAGTGGTAGCGAAGTGCCAATATTTGTGGTTATTAACAAAACAGATATTGCGACCTACGAAAAAGTATATCCTAAACTAGCAAAGCTTAATGAGTTTAAGTTTGTTAAAGAATTTATTTCGGTTTCGGCTAAAACTGGTAAGGGTATAACTGAACTTAAAGACACAATAATAAAATATCTGCCAGAAGGTGAGTTTTTATTTGACGAAGGGGAAGTAACTGATAAATCTGTTAAGTTTATCTCGGCTGAAATTATTAGAGAAAAGGCACTATTGTATTTGCAACAAGAAATACCACACGGAATTGCTGTGGATATTCCAAAGTTTACTGAAAAAGAAAACCTTGTAACCATTGATGCCGATATTATCGCAAGTAAACCAAACCACAAGCAAATTATAATTGGCAAAAATGGTGAAATGCTTAAAAAGATTGGGTCTAGTGCTAGGGTAGAAATAGAAAATATGCTAGACAAGAAAGTCTTATTAAACCTATTTGTTAAAGTTAAAGAAAACTGGCAAGATAGTTTATCTAGTTTGCATGATTTTGGCTACGATAAAAAGGATATATAAAATAAGACAAAATATGTGGAGAAATATTCGTTAAAAGCAAAGGATTAGGGCATAATTCAATTTATAAAACAAATTGGAGAGAGTGCAATATGAACAAAAATCAAAAAATGCCAAACGGCAAAAATGAAATAGAAGCCAGCACATCTATGGATGCAAGTACACTTGCTTGGGAGATGTTTAAAAAGTCTGGCAACATAAATTATTATAGATTATATTCCGATTTAAAGAAGAAAGACGACTAGTGGTATATTGTTACACATAGCACCTTGAATGTCTTTAATTTAAAGGGGTAGGGCACTTGATGGAAACACGAGAGATAAAAGAATATGGCATAGTTTTGGCTTCATCTGACCTTGGTGAAGCTGATAGACTTATTACGCTTCTTACCATAAATAGCGGGAAAATTGTTGCAAAAATTAAGGGTGTTAAAAAGCCTAAAGCTAAACTTAGTTATGCAAGTTTTCCTTTTAATATGGGTGAGTATTTGCTAGTTAAAAGGGGTCGAAGTTTTACGGTAACAAATTGTAACTACATAGATAATTTTGGAAATTTAACCGCCGACTTAAATAAATATTATGCGGGTGCGGGGTGCTTAGAAGTAGCAAAACTTGTAACCAAAGAAAATATGGATTCATATAAGTTATTTATGTTACTTTCTAAAACATTAAAAGAACTCAATTATAATGAAAATTGTAATATATTTACTGTCCTTTCTAAATTTATGGTAGAAGTGTTAGATTATGTTGGGTTTAAACTTAGCACAGATGAAACGGGTGGAACTAGCTTTGATTTTTCAAACGGCAGACTTGGGGCTTTCTCAGATGAAAATTGCGTTAGTTTAACCACAGAAGACGCAGAAGAACTAAAAAAACTAATAACCACTAATATAGAGAATATAGATTACAAAACGGCTACAACCAAAACCATATTAAAACTATTGGTGCTATTTTTTGAAAACAAGGTTAATGAAGAAATTAAGATATTAAAAAGGTTTATTTAACATACTAAATAAGCCTTTTTTCTTTATTTTAATTAATTATTTATTGCATTTGAATTTGCTGGTGTGGTATAATTTTAGGTGGTAAACAATAATTTACATAAAATTTAAGGAGAAAACTATGCAAAAAAAGAAGTATGTTTATTTATTTAGCGAAGGTAACGCTAAAATGAGAGAACTTCTTGGTGGGAAAGGTGCTAACCTTGCTGAAATGACAGTTTTAGGCTTGCCTGTTCCTCAAGGGTTTACTATCTCAACTGAAGCCTGCACACAATACTATGAGGACGGCAGACAAATAAACGATGATATCCGTGCTGAAATTATGGAAAACATCGCTAAAATGGAGAAAATTACAGGCAAAAAGTTTGGTGATAAAGAAAACCCACTACTAGTATCTGTTCGTTCTGGCGCTCGTGCAAGTATGCCAGGTATGATGGATACAATCCTAAACCTAGGTTTAAACGAAGATGTTGTAGAAACATTGTCTAGAAAGAGTGGTAATCCAAGATGGGCTTGGGACTGCTACAGAAGATTTATTCAAATGTTTTCAGATGTAGTTATGGAAGTTGGTAAGAAATATTTTGAAAAACTTATCGACCAAATGAAAGAAAGAAAACATGTTACTTATGATGTAGAACTAACTGCTGAAGATTTAAAAGAACTTGCAACTGAGTTTAAAGCAGAATATAAAAAGCAATTAGGCAAAGATTTCCCATCTGACCCTAAAGAACAACTATTTGAAGCTATTAAAGCCGTATTCCGTTCATGGGATAACCCAAGAGCAAATGTTTACCGTCGTGACAACGATATCCCATATTCCTGGGGAACTGCTGTTAACGTAATGCCAATGGTATTCGGTAACTTAAATAACGAGTCCGGTACAGGTGTTGCATTTACACGTGATCCGGCAACTGGCGAGAACAAACTGATGGGT
>USNN01000068.1 GCA_900556185.1 uncultured Eubacteriales bacterium | reverse complement strand
AACTTATATTTGCAATAATCTTGGCATAAACAAAAAGCACGGTTGCAATTACCCATACCGCCAAAATAGCAAGTAGGGTAATAATTATTTTGTTTTGCCTATCGTAGTTTGTGTTTACATTTTTTTGTAGTTTTTCATCGGGTATCGGTTTTGTTATTTCGTCTAGTGTAACATTATAAATATTGCATAACTTAATAAGGTTTTCAACATTCGGTATAATTTCGCCCGTTTCCCATTTACTTACAGTTTTGTCTGAATAGGCAACAAGGTTTGCAATATCAGATTGTGTGTAGTTATTGCTCTTTCGCAGTTTAACTAAATTGTTTGCTAAAATTTGATTTAATTGTTCCATAATTAATTTAATTATAAAACACAATCAATTTGTTAGTCAAGATTATTTTCGTTTTGAATTTCTTTATTTTTGTTTCGTAATGCTCTTTTGTATAAAACAGCTAATTTGGGTCTGTTGTATCGTTGCACAAAAAATGGTAATAGTTGCAATACAAAATTTACAAAACAAACAGGGAGAGTTATAGAAATCATAATTGCTTTAGGGCTAATTAATAATAGTAAAAACCCTAAAAATGCACTTATAATGTGCATAAATTCAGCAAGACAACTTTCTTCCATAAATTTAAGTAAATAGTCTGGGTTGTCTGGCTCGGATACTTTATCTTTTTTAAACCCAATTCCAAGTGGACCTGCGCCTATTGGCAAATAGTCTTTCCATTTTTTAATCCCAATATTTTCATAAAACTTTTTTTCAAAACTAAACACTTTGAATAACTTATTGTTTTGTGAATAAAATTTTCGTGGTATTATGCAGGCTAGACCTGAAATTATCATATCTAATAAAAATTCTAGTGCGGTTAAAGTGATAGTCGCAACTATTATGTAGTGCCAGCTAAGTGAAGTTACGGCAAGTATATTAACTAAAGATATTAACGCCATAGCTACAACTATTGCTATAATATAAGTTATCATTTTGCCTCCGTTTTTGTGTTAAATACAAGTGGGGTATTGTAGGTCTTTTCATAAATATCTTTACACATATTATAATTTTTTTCTTTCATTTCTTTAATATTTTCTTGGTCTGTCTTTGAGTTATCTTTGTAAATAGGTTTCATAATATGGACGGTTAGGTTTTGAATAGGCAACCCGTCGGTGTCTTTAATTGTTTGGTCGGATAGGGTAATAAACATAGGAATTATAGGAACATTATTTTTAACGGCATAGTGAAAGGCTCCATTTTTAAATGGTCGTGGTTTCTTATACATATACCACATGGCTTGTTCTGGATAGCAAACAATAAAGTTGCCTTTTTTTAAGTGGTGGGTAATAGCTTTGTTTAGTTCTTTTTGAACACTATAGTTTTGGCTAAGAGGCATAATGCCATCTGCTCTCATATATTCACCCAATCTGCCTTTTCGGTTATTAAACTCGGCAACAATATATTTATGTTTGTGGTTTTTAATTGCGTGCCTAATAGCCAAACAATCAAATATATAAAAATGATTGCAAGTGATTATTGCAGATTTAATGCACGCTAAATTTTCTTCGCCAATTACTTTTATGTTATGTTTTTTAACAAGTTTTTTAGTGAATGGGGTAATCATAAATGTTCTATATAGCCAATACTTAATTGCACGAAATGGGTTTTTGTTGATATATGGAAAATCTTTAGTAACAGGGTAGCAGTCGTTCCAATCTATTGGGTTAATCTCGTCATTAAAGTTGCCTTCTTGTTCTTTTATTTTGTATAACTTTATGTGTTCAATGTTGGTTAATTCCATAACTTACTCCTTTAGTTATCTTTTGGTGTAAATAGTCCTTTGTATAGTCTTATTAGTCCTTTATTTAAATTGCACAATTTATCATCTTCTGAAAGGTCTTTAAATAATCGTTTTGAGTCGGAAGCAAACTTTAATGCACTTTCTTTTGATAGTTTAGTTGGGTCTATTGAAAATAGTCTTTTAGTTGCTTTTATAAAGTCGGTTTCTTTGCTAACTCGCATAACTTCAGATGCTAAAATTTCTTCTGGTAAATCGTAATAGCACATAAATTCTATATCATATATTAGGTAATCAAAAGACCTAATGTCGGTAAGTTTTTTGAGTTTGTTTGGATACCTATTTTGCAAAATTACATCTCTTGTAGACTTGTTACGGTTGCTTTTATACCAAATAGTGTTGGCACTACTAAGTAGGTCTTTATCGGATAAGGTTTGGTTTATTGCTGATGTTGAACTGTTACAAGTGTAGTTATATTCAAGCCTATTAGATATATAAACCCTTTTTATGTTTGGTAGGTTGTCTAGGTTATATAATTCGTCTTCAGCAAAACGGATTGTTTCATCAAAAGGCTCGGTCAAGCAAACTCTTTTAAATATTTTGTTCCAAGGCAAAGCGAATGAAAAGAAGTCTTTATAATAATTCATAAAGGCCACTGGGTCTTCTAGGTCGTATAGACCTTCTGGCAAATTCATTGCAAAGCAGACGTGCTTATAATTAAAAGTAACAGCATCTACATTATATTTATTTAATAGCCCAACAAGATAAGAAATGCTGTCCGTTCTAAGATAATAGTCGTCGCTATCCACAAATTGAAGAAGGGTACCTGTGCAAAGCGAAAGCCCTAGATTTCTTGCTGTAGATACACCACCATTTGGTTTATCGTAAACCCTAATTCTAGAATCTTTTTTTGCTAAATTATTTAATACTTCTAGCGTGTTGTCTTTACTGCCGTCGTTTATAGCTATAATTTCAAGGTTTGTATAGTCTTGACTGGTTAAACTGTTGATAGTTCTTTCTACTGTTTTTTCTGCATTGTAGCAGGGAATAATGATTGATAATTTTTCCATTTTTTTGTTCCTTTGTAAGTTTATATGTTTATTATAACCATTCAATTAGTTAACTCCAATTGAAATTCGCTTCAATTAGTCTAAATAATAAAAAATATAATTCTAGCCATAGTTTACCCATATCTCAGATTGTGAGAGTGGGGGTGAACCCGGCTAAAATATTGGACATTCCTAATGGTTGTATTGTTTGAACTTCCACTTAACGCAGGGCTTTGAGATAAACAAAGTTTATACTGGTTTCCAAATAACAAATAATTATAATTGATATTTTGGTTTGCAGTAGGGTGCTGTATCACGCCACTTATTGGGCTAAAAAACACGCAAAACCAGTCGTAAAAAAATTTATAAATATTGATAAAAAATGTTTGCTTTTTGCTTCGGTTGTATAATATAATAATGTTACCAGAAAAAATTTGCTGGTTACTATAAGACTAAAAAGAGGTATTTAACATGAAAATTTCTGACGTTAGAGTTCGACTAGTTAAGAGCGACTCAAGCAAAATCAAAGCATCTGCTTCAATCACAATTGATGAATGTTTTGTTGTTCATGACATTAAAGTCATTGAAGGAACTGATGGCTACTTTATTGCTATGCCAAGCAGAAAAACTCCAGATGGAGAATTTAGAGACATAGTTCATCCATTGAACACTGAAACTCGTGAAATGATTAAAGACATCGTTCTTAAAGCATTTAACGAAACCAAAGACGCTGAATAATTAGTTTAATTCTAATAATACGGCAAGTTTCAAGTAAAATTAATTCCACTAGAGAATTCCTCTGGTGGAATTTTCTTTTTATATGCTTGACAAAACAAGTCGAGTATTATATAATACCAAAAGACTAATATAAGGCAGGGAGAAAAAATGAGAGAGAATATACATCCAGATTATCATGAAGTATCTGTAGAATGTGCTTGTGGTAACACTTTCAAAACAAGAAGCACAAAACCTGGCGATGTTCTAAAGGTTGAAATTTGTAACAAGTGCCATCCATTCTTTACTGGAACACAAAAGCTAGTAGATAGCGGTGGTAGAGTTGAAAAATTCAACAAAAGATACAATAAAACAAGTAAGTAGATACTTATGCAAATTGCAAGTATATCTTTTATGCTTGCAATTTTTTAGATGCGGAAAAATAGGAGAAAACCTACCCGCATCTTTTGTTTTTTAGAGGAGAAAATGGAAAACTTAAAAGACGTAAAGTCGGTTTTATATAGGCTATTTGATAATTGTGGTATAGACCTATCTGACGCAGATTGGCTACTGGTTTCTGTTTTAAAAATATCTAGAGCGGACCTAAATAAAAATTTAGAACTAAAAAATCCGCAAATAAAAAAGATATATAAACTTGCAAAAAAAAGAGTAAAGGGAATACCTTTGTCTCAGATACTAGGTTGCGTAAATTTTTATGGGTTTGATTTTTATGTTAATAAACACTGCTTGTCACCAAGACCAGAAACAGAACTACTAGTTGAACAAATTATGCAAGACTATAAAGCGGTTGATGCAGGTAAGATTAGTGGGTTAGATATAGGAACCGGAAGTGGAGCAATAGCAATAACTTTGAATAAACTAGCAAATATTAAAATGACTGCAGTTGATATAAGTCATAAAGCATTAAGAGTGGCAAAGAAAAATAATAAAGCAGTAGATGCCGATGTGGCAATTGTAAAAAGCAATTTGTTTAAAGCGATTGGTGGCAGGAAGTTTGATTTTATAGTTTCTAATCCGCCATACATTCTTTCAGCAGATATAAATGGGTTAGATAGAGAAGTTAAAGACCACGAACCAAGACTTGCCTTAGATGGTGGAAAAGATGGG
>USNN01000067.1 GCA_900556185.1 uncultured Eubacteriales bacterium | reverse complement strand
TGTGATCTTCGAAATCATAATATTTTTCATTATACTTAGTTGGGTTTAGTTGTTTTAATGATTTTATTGCGTTGTGCAAGCACTTTAAAAATACATTAACATTTGGTGCATAGTCGTCTTTGCAATAATTTTCGGTTGCTAAAAACTTATAGCCACCCGTTTTAAAATATTTCTTCCAAAACTCATTAAACTCGTTATCTGCTTTAATGTATTGGTCTACGGTTAAATTCTTTTTAGAAGCGTTTTGGTTAAGGATATAAAAAGTGCTCATTGCCCTGCACCAGCCATCTGAAAGATATTTTTCGCCAGTTGCCTTTTCTTTTTTGTATAATTCTTGTGCTCTGAATGGCAATTGTAAACTTTTATCTAGGTTTTCTAACGCCACGCCATATTCAAATGGGTTTTCAGGTAGCCTAGATGGATAATCTAATGTTGGGTCTAATATATTTGGTTCGGTTTTAGAAATTTCTTCGGCTCTTTTGTGCTTTGTGTTAGATAATTCTTTATATGCCTTAAAGAGTTCACCTTCGGTTTCTTTTCGCTTTTCATCGGCAGAAGGAACCGCATATTTATCAAAAATCCCTGATGCATCTCTCGCTAGATCCATTTCGGTAGAAATTGGGTCGTTTGGGTTTGATACCCAATAATATGGTGATGTGTAAAAATGATATACATACTTATCACTATTTTTATTGCTCACATAATTAAAGTAATATTCTAGATACGCACACATTAATTGAACATCGTTCATATTAAGCATTTGATTCTTTTCGCCATTGCCAGCATAAAGGTTATACATAGAAACCAACATTTTTGCTGGTAAATAAATATTACGTCTTTGTTTATCCATAATTCTATCCCCCAATAGTAGCAAAATTATATCATAATAATATGCTAATTTCAAGGGGTTTAGCCTACTTCTTCTCTATTACCACAAAATATCGCCTTAGTAATTTATCTACGCTATTTGCCTTTGCGTCATATAATTGTTTTTTTATAAATTCTTCATCTTCTAAATACTTCATAACCTTATTTTTTGTTAAAATTAAAAAATTACTCACCAGTTGAATATAAAAATTAATATTGACCACACTTATGCTATGAACGAAATTTTATATATCTTATTCACAGCAAGCATTGCTTATGTTGTATTATTTATCATCGCCAAATTTTTAGGCAAAAAACAAATTGCAGAACTAGACTTTATAGACTATGTTACTGGCATTTCAATCGGCTCCATTGCAGCCGAAATGGCTACCGACCTTGAAAGACCATTTTTCTATTTTGTAATTAGTATGGCTGTCTTTTTTATATTCGACTTGGTTGTTACTCTGCTTGGCAGAAAAACGAACTTTTTAAAGGTATTTTTAAGGGGTCGACCATTAATTTTAATAAGTAAAGGCAAAATAGACTTTAAAATGCTTAAAAAGAGTAAAATTGACCTATACGACCTTATGGGGCTAGCCCGAGATAAAGGCTTCTTTGATTTAAGCGAAATAGAATATGCAATTTTTGAAACAAATGGCGACCTTAGCATATTATCTATCGATGAGGCAAGAGAACTAAAACGGGAAGACTTCCCCGCCATATCAGCCGAGCAAGCCGAAATTCCACTATACTTAATTGTAGACGGAGCAATTAGTGGCTTTGCTTTAGAAAACGCTAAAAAGACTAAAAAATGGGTAAAAGAAAAACTTGGTGAGCAAGACACAAAATTAAAAGATGTTATGTATGCGACATTTGACGAGCAAAATGACAATATCATAATTACTCCCTACCCTGAAAACAATTAAACATAAAACACCAGCCGAAACTCGGTTGGTGTTTTTAATTTATACCTATATTTATCACCGTTTCTTTGATTGATTTAATATATAGCATACTTCACACTAATCCCAAGAAAATAAAAATTTTGCATAAATGTGTTGCAATATAATTTTTATTGTTTTATAATTGACGCATAAAGGAGCAAATAAATGAGAATTTTAATGCCTACACAAAACCTAGAATCTAAATTTATGGCTATCAAATCTGATAGACATTCCTTTTGCGTAGGTGAAATAAAATTAAACATTTAATATAAAGCCATATTAAGAAAATAATATAGTTAATATTTAATAAATAATTTAAACGCACCAACGCAAAAGTTGGTGCGTTTTTGTTTAATAAAAAAATAATAAAAAGGATGAAAATTATGAAAGTTATAGAAGTTAACAATTTAAGAAAAGAATTTATCACAAAAAAGAGAATGGTTAAGCCAAATGGGAAAAAGTGTCTATTCAAAAAAGAAAAACACATTAAAAATGCGGTTGATGGTATTAGTTTTTCTGTAGAAGAAGGTGAAGCACTTGCATTCATTGGTCCTAATGGTGCTGGTAAGTCTACAACCATTAAAATGCTTACTGGCATTTTGCATCCAACCAGTGGCGATATAAAAGTTTTGGGGTTAAATCCTAGCAAGGAAAGAGTAAAACTTTCTTACGAGATTGGCTCTGTGTTCGGGCAAAAAGAACAACTATGGGTTCACTTATCCCCTATGGAAAACTTTAAATTCTTCGGCTCTATTTATGATATTAAAAAGGAAGACTTGGAAAATAGAATTGAAGAATTATCTACCCTATTTGAAATTAAAGAGTTTATTAATCAGCCTGTTAAAAGTTTAAGTTTAGGTCAAAGAATGAAATGCGAAATGGTTGCATCACTTCTTCATAACCCAAAGATGCTATTCTTTGATGAGCCTACAATCGGGCTAGACCCTATTGCAAAAGAAATTTTGCGTAAGCTTATTAAAAAAATTAACAAAGAGCTTGGCACAACCATATTCTTCACTTCTCACGATGTTGGAGATATAGAAGAAGTTTGCAAAAGGGTTATTATAATAAACGACGGCAAGATTGTGCTAGACGATAGTATGAAGAACCTAAAATACCACCACTTAAACAAAAAGATTGTAGAAGTTAACCTAAAAAAAGATGTAAAAATACAAGAAAAAGACGGAATTAAAGTAATAAAAGCAAAAGACACATTATATAAAATTGAAGTCGATATGAACAAAGCCACAATGGACGACCTAATGGGTTTGTTTAAAGCCGATGATTTGCAAGATATTACAATTTCTAGTGAACCATTGGAAGAAATTATTAAGGATATATACCGAGGTAAAAATGAATAAATATTTAAGCATCTGCAGAACAAGTTTTAATCAAGAGAGTAAAACAATAGCAAACTCTCTTACTTCTGTTGTGTCTTTTATTGTTATTATCTACATATTCCAGCAATTGTGGCAATTTATTTATGGCGGAACAGGTGGTGGCACACTAATTAATGGCTACACTTTGCAAATGATGATTTGGTATATGATTATGGCAGAAGTTTTGATGTATGCAGTTAACGCACGAGGCACAACGAGAGCCTTTTCTAACGACATAAAATCTGGCAAAATTGCTTACCAGTTAAATAAGCCATACAACTACTACTTATACCAAGTGTCATCATCTATGGGGCAAATTGTTTGGAAACTTATTTTCCTTGTCCCAACTGCCATAATAATGGGACTTATTTTGCTTGGACCAATTAAAGGTTTTAGTGTTGCATATGTTGTGCCTATACTTTTATCTCTATTTTTGGCAGTACTTCTTACTTGCGTTATTTATGGTGGAGTTGGGTTACTTGCCTTTTGGATTGAAGAAGCAACACCTTTCACATGGATAATGCAAAAATTTCAAATGCTTCTTGGGTTATTCTTCCCACCCGAGTTCTTCCCTACATGGTTACAACCCGCCATAAATTATAGCCCAATTTATGCGATGATGAGTGGACCATGCAAACTACTTGCAAACTTTTCTTGGGAACTATTTTTAAGAGTGTCTATCTCACAAATTGCTTGGCTAGTTGTGTTTATAGGCATTGGGCTTATTCTATACAAATCTGGAACAAAGAAGGTGAATGTTAATGGGGGTTAAAAACAATTTAAAACTAATTTTTAGTTATTTAAAAATAAATGTTAGAAAAGAATGGAAATATAAGGCGTCATTTTTTATGCAAATTGCCATGATGATTTTAAACGACCTGTTTTTCATTATTCAATGGTATATTATTTTTAAACTTGTAGACTCTATTGGTGGCTATGGCTTTAACGAAACTATGATGCTTTGGGCAGTCGCTGCTGGTGGCTATGGTGTTTCGCACGCTTTCTTTGGCGGAGCATGGAACATTAAAGACCTTGTTTATGAAGGGAAACTAGATGTTTATTTAACTCAACCTAAAAGCATTTTATTAAACGTTTGTTGCTCACAAACCGATATTTCTGCATTTGGAGATATTTTGTATTCTTATATTATGCTTATAATTATTGGTGCACCTTGGTGGTGGTATTTGTTAATGCCATTTGCAAGTATATTAGCAGGGCTAATTTATGTTTCTGCGTATGTTACCTTCGTTTCGATTTGTTTCCATATTAAAAATGGAGATGCCGTTGCAAAATCTGTTGAAGGCACAATAAATAAAGCCGCAAACTATCCACCCCATATTTATAACTTTGTTGTAAAAGCACTTTTCTTTACTATTATTCCCACCTTCTTCTATACCTTCGTGCCAGTGCAATACTTCTTCCTTACTCCAAATATTTGGTGGATGTTAGGGTCTATTGTCGTAACTACACTTTGGGTAATTATAGCCTTTGTTTCATTTAAAATTGGACTTAAAAAATACAATTCTGGCTCTCTTATGTGCGGAAGATTATAAAATAAAGGAAACGCAAACGAGAAA
>USNN01000066.1 GCA_900556185.1 uncultured Eubacteriales bacterium | reverse complement strand
CGTCTTTGTATCTAAAGTATTTAAATTATTTTCTTCAAATAAAACTGCAACATTGTTATCTCTTAACAATCTTACATTTTTCAAAACATCCATTGTATTTCTTCCAAATCTTGATATAGATTTAGTTAATATTAAATCTATTTTTCCTGATAATGCATCTTGTATCATTTTCATAAAACTTGCTCTTCTATAATCTGTTGTTCCAGATATTCCTTCGTCTGCATATATGTCTACATACTGCCATTCAGGATTATTATTAATTTTTTCATAGTAATATTTCTTTTGTGATTCATAACTATTTACTTGCTCTGCTCCCATTGTACTAACTCTTGCATATGCTGCTACTCTCAATTTTCTATTTAACACTTTTCCTGTTGTTCTATCAATTATTCCTTCTTTTTTCGGTATTTTAATTATCTCCACATTTACTACCTAACCTTTCTTTGTAAAATTTTAAAGGTTTTGGTGTAATAGTACAAAGCTGTAAATTTTCTTTAATTTTTGCTTTTGCACATTTGCAAATTTTTTCATTTAATGCATTCTTTTCTTCCAAATAATTAATTGCTCTTAATTGCATTGCTATCTTAAAAAATGATAATTCATATTTTTCTATATTATTGATTAAAAAATCTAATATTTTAGTTTCATACCCCTCTTTTTCAAGGATAGCACTAGTGTATCCTAATTTGGCATTAGGTGATTCATATTTGGGATTTTTACAAAATGGATCTATTAATAATACTTTTTCTTCTTTCATCATATTCCTCCTATTAATTCTAAATTATTTTAAGGAGAAGCAATGAAAAAAGCGTCAAAAATAATATTAAGTTCATTAATGATTTTTGCTTTTGTTTTTGGCACTCTTTTTATGCCAATTTTAGGAACTGAATTAGTGGCTTCAGCCAGCGAAAAAAGTTTCCAAATTATAGAAACAACTATCGGCAACACCGAAGAAAGTTTAACCAGTTTCGGTATAACGCAAGACGAAGTTAGTAAAGACACTCCGTTTAATGCAAATACTTTTACAAAACTTGCTGGGAATAGTTATAAACCTACACTTATTGGTGATACCAATCAAAAGTATATAAACTCAACTATCAAAATAAACGGTTTTTCAGAACTAGACGCTAGCGGGGTAGACCCATCTAAATTAAGCCTAGAATTTTATGTAGATTTTGATAAAAAGCCAAACCTAATAAACAGGGGGCTATCAATCGAATTTAGCGATGAAACTGGAGCTAATATTTTATTGTGGGATTTAAGTTTAGAAGATATAAAAGCTTTAACCACAAGAACAACGCTTAGCACCTTTGATAAAAAGATATTCGGTACAGCCGTAACAAACACTCCAGTAGGCTGGGTTAAGGTGTCTTTACCTATTGCAACAGCCACTGTAACGGGTGAAGTTATAACTGGCGGTAAGTTTAATTATACAAAATTAAAACTATCTCAAATGTCGGGATTAATTGACCAATCATTAAAATTTTATGATATGAAATTGGTCGAAAATGTGGTAACAAAAACTGAAAACACAAGCGATATACTAGACTACGCAAATGTGTATACAAAGCCAAACTTAACGGTTGTGCCAACCGACACCAAGTATTATATAAATGAGTATTTTCCTAAATTTATGACCACATCTGAGTTTTTTGTTGCTTGCAGAGTTGGTAATGTTGATTATTTGGATGGCAACCATAGCGAAAGCCTAGTTATTCAAACAGATAACGGGCTTGGCACCACAAAAACTTTCGCTTATGGTTCTAATAGTTTTGTAATAGAAAGCCCTAACTATAGAATAGATTACGGCTTTAAACATGATGGAAAATTTGTAAGCGTATTAAATGGAAGTTTTAGTGCAAGCGATTACGGCAAAGGTGTTTGGCTAGAAACTATAGACGAAGATATGGTTATTGGCGAAGTTAGAAAAGTTAAATACACCGTGCATGAAGCGTTTAGCGGGGCATCTATTGGCTTCGCTTCATCTAATAGCGATGTGTTAAAAATTAAAGAAGTTAACCAAATTAATAAATATATTATAGTTGAAGCCGTAAGTAATGGTAATGCTCAAGTGGTTATAACAATTAATGACGACAGACTTAACAATAATAATAAATACGAAGAAACAGGGCTTGAAAATAGCGAACTAGAAATTAAAGTGGTAAAACCAAAAGCTAAAACAAACACAACAGTTGTTATGTTGTGGGTGGCATTTGGATTACTTAGTGCAGGGCTTGTATATGTTGCAATTAAAGCAATTATAGACGCAAGAAGGATAGAAATAAAATAAGGAGAAACCATGTCGGATTTAAATCTTGAAGAAAAAAAAATTCCTTTTGATAGTGAGCCGATAGAGCGTAAGCCAAGCAAAGAATACGCGAAAGAAAGAAAACGGCTAAATAAAGACGCGGTAAAAAGCAAATCTCGTGCAATAACGGCGTGCTTACTTGTTTTATGTGTTGCCTTTGTTGGCATAGTGGGATATTCATTGTTTTCATTTAAGTCCCAAATAGCAAAACTAAAATCAGAACGAAACAATTACACAATGAATATTTCGTCTAACGGAACGGTAAGTTCGTATGCAACTGCAAAGGGAATGTTGTCTACGGTTTCAATTTCTGCAAACTCATATGTGCCATCGGATAGCTCTAATAACGAATATACTGGAGATAAATTAACCGAATGGATTAAAGAAAAATTCTTTGGTAAAGAAATGGCATCTAGAGGCTCTGGAATAATTTTAGAGGCCAATAAAGAAACAGGTGATGCTTATGTAATTACAAACGCTCATGTTGTTTGCACTTCGTCTACTGTGGTAGACCAACCAAAGGCATATAAGTATATGTGGGTAATGCTTTGGGATAGCGTAACACCAATTCAAGCAACCTATGTTGGTGGCTCTAGAAGTTATGATATTGCCGTATTAAAAATCACGGGGTCAGAAGAAATTAAAAATTCATCTTGCGTTGGTGTAACAATAGAACCATCTAGTGCGTTAACAATTGGCGAAAGCGTTATTGCAATTGGAAACTCTATGGCAAGAAACTTAAGAATATCTACTGGTGTTGTCGCGGTAGAAGAAGAACTTATGGGAACGGCTGGCAGTTATAGTATGTATATAAGCCACAGTGCAGATGTTAATAGCGGTAACTCAGGTGGTGGGCTATACAACGGGAATGGCAATTTGATTGGTATAGTAAACGCAAAATTTAAAGATGTGAACGACACAACTGGGTCGCTTATATATAACGAAATTATTCATGGTATGAACTATGCAATTCCTTCGGATATAGCGGTTAGCCTCGCAAAAAATATTATAAGAAACAATGGAACATATAAAAAGGTGGACCTAGGGTTGGTTTTAGGCTCAAATTTAACCTATTCTGGCAAGAACTTTGATGTGAACGAGTTAGGACAAGGCTACACCACATACAACCTAATATACAACCAAGAAATAGAAAGTTTATCACTTAAGTTTTGGAATGGTGATGTGTTAAAAACCATGGAATACACAAACTATGCAGGTGAAACGGTTGTGGTTAAACTAAATCGTCTATTTAGTTTAGAAAGTAATGTGTTTAACATAAAACCAAATACCGAAGTTATGATAACAGTCGAAAGGTCGGGCATAGATAAAACAATTAAACTAACGGCAAAATAGATGTATAAATGCTTGACTTAAAACTTAGCAAAGTATATAATTAATTCATAAAATAGATTAGGAGATAGAACTAATGGCATTTGATAAGATTAAAAAAATCATAGCAAAAAATTTGTCAATCAGTGAAGATAAGGTTACACTAGAATCAGATTTTGTTAACGACCTTGGTGCAGATTCAATTGATTTGGTTGAAATTTATATGGACCTAGAAGACGAATTTAATATGTCTATTCCAGACCAAGATTTGCCAGCAATTAAAACTGTTGCAGACCTTGTTAACTTTATTGACAATAAAATAAAAAGCAATTTATAATTTTTAGGCAAAAGACCAAGGCATTTGCCTTGGTCTATATTTTTTCCGCTTGTGTGGCTCAGTCGGTAGAGCAGCTGATTCGTAATCAGCAGGTCGGCGGTTCGATACCGCCCACAAGCTCCACGCAAATCCCTTATTGGGATTTTTTTAATAAAAAATGTTTACACATAAACAAAAGGGGTAAAAATGGCGGAACGAGAAAAAAGAGATTTATACAACCGAAATAGCAAACTAACTGGGAAAACTTATTTTAAAGGCGACCCTATTCCAGAAGGGTATTATCCTATGGTTGTAATGATAGCAATTCAAAATTCTGAAGGCAAATTTTTAATGCAAAAAAGAGTTCCAAGAAAAGGTGGCGATTGGGGCGTAACTGGCGGGCACCCAAAGGCAGGCGAAACAACCGACCAAGGCATAATCACAGAAGTAAAAGAAGAACTTGGAGTGGATATATCTAATCAAAAATTAGAAACATTTTGTTCTGGCTGTGATGGCAAAGATTGCTACAAAATGTATTATACGAAATTAGATTTAGATTTAAACAAACTTCACATCCAAGAAGATGAATTAACAGAAGTAAGATGGTTTTCAATAGCCGAATTACAAGATATGGTAAACAAAAAAGAATTAAACCAAGACCAAGTTGACTTCTTTTTAAAATGCACTAAATATTTAGAATCAGAAAATTGTATGTAAAATAAACCACCCCTTAGGTAATTTTACCTAAGGGGTGGTTTTATAAAATTAATCAATGTCTAAATCGGTAAAATCAAATAAATCGCTATTGAAAAATTCCTGCATACTCATTCCTAATTCACGAATTATTAATGCCATATTTTTAAAGTTCGGTGTTTGATATTTACAGTTTAGAATATCAGTTAATGTGCTATGGTATAGTCCTGTTTTTTGACCTAATTTATATTGGGTCATGTTTTTTTCTTTTAAAACTTCTCTAACTCTAATTGA
>USNN01000065.1 GCA_900556185.1 uncultured Eubacteriales bacterium | reverse complement strand
TCTAGTGAACCAAGTTCAGTACCGCCGACGGTTGGCGTTACTTCGGCTTCTACATCAACCTTCATTATGTGCAAACTTGATGCCTTGGCTTTTAGTTTGACTGCGCTACCACTAGACTTTTTGGAGATTTCTGGGTCGTAGAGTTCCATATCTTCTAGGGTTGGCACCACAATACCATAACCTTTGTTTTCTGCGTCCGCTAACGCCGAAGCAATTTTATCGTACTTGATTTTTGCCGACGCAAGTTCGGTAATATAACTTACCAAATCTAAATCGTCCTTAATTTCAGTTTGAGTAGCCTCAGATAAAGTTTTGTAAAACAGCGCTTTGGTTGCATCAACCTTAAAGTTTAGTTCGCCGGTTGCTAAGTTAACTTCACTAACAGTTGGCGGAAGTAAATACTCTTCGCCTTTAAACAAATTGCTTGCGCTGATATAGTCCTTCATTTTTTCGAGAGATAAAGTGCTAAAACCATTTACGATTTTCTTTACTTCTTCGTTTTCAAGGGTTAGCCCGCGCATAAAGTCCGGAATTTCAACATTAACTTTTTTAACAGGAAATTCATACAACACGCCTTCAAGCAAATTTAAGTAGTCTGCTTCTTCCATTTGCGCAACATTAAGACACTTTACGCAAACGCCATATTTTTCTTGCATTGCACGAGCGAGCATTTGAGTTTCTTCCGCTTCTGGGTGCGTGGAGTTTAGCACAATAACAAAAGGCTTGTTTAGTTCTTTTAATTCATTTACTACGCGCTCTTCGGCCTTGGTGTAGTTTGCGCGTGGAATATCCGTAATAGAGCCATCGGTAGTAAGCAAAACGCCAATTGTGCTATGATCGGTGATAACCTTGCTAGTGCCAATTTCGCTTGCTTGCATAAAAGTAATTTTTTCATCTTGCCAAGGGGTTTTAACCAGCCTTGGGCTTCCGTCTTCTTCGTGTCCCGAAACGCCGTCGATTAAGTAGCCAACGCAATCTACCAAACGCACACGAGCAAAAACATTGTCCGCCAAATTAACTTCCACGCTTTCGTTTGGAACAAATCTTGGTTGCATTGTCATTATCATTTTGCCAGCGCCCGATTGTGGCAATTCGTCGGTCATTCGAGCCTTCTCGTTTGAATCTTTTAGTTTTGGCAACACAAGTTTTTCCATAAATCTGATAATAAAAGTAGACTTGCCTGTTCTTACAGGTCCAACTACTCCAACATATATATCCCCGTCGGTCCTACTTGCGATGCTTTCATAAATGTCATAGTTTTTCACGGCTTTGCCTCCTTACATCTTAGTTAAATCTATGCAACGCTTTTGGACTTTATGCAAAAAACTCCCGCAAAATTATGCGAGAGTTTTAATTTTTGACACAAAGGTTTTTAGGTTCTTGCTAGTGAATTTATTTTTTCAATGCGTTTTTTACAAAGTAATTGTTAATTGAACTGTTTATACGCTCCGGCGTACGGTTTGCTACTTCGCCCAAACGGAAACCGTCATAGTATTCTCTTGGCACATTCAGTTCTTCAAATGGTACTATCTTGCGGTCATCTTTTACAAACTTGCGGTCCTTTATTGGGTACAAGTTGTTGTAGCCAAGTGAGCCAACCACACCACCGGTAAAGCAGTTGATATGGTAGTTGGTTGCAATTGCGTATGGTACTTCAGTTCGGTAGCTTTCTTCTATTTTGGTTAAGGTTATGTATTCACCTTTCTCGTTCATAAATTGGTCACCAACCTCAAAGTCGGTTACAAACTTACCTTTGTTTGCAACAAACATCATGTGTTCGTCTACTATGGTTAGTTTGGTGCCACCCGTGAAGGTTAGTTCTCTTATTAAGCATTGCTTGCTTTCTGGCTTACGTATCCATATTACCTTTGAATAGGTTAGTTTGCCGTTGTCAAAGTCCCAACATGCAACAAGGTCGCTGTAAGTAATATCCTTGATTTTCTTCTTGTAGAACTTTTTCTTCTTTTCGTCATAGCACAATACATCGGTATCTGCGGTAAAGCAAGTGCCATAATAGAATACAATGTTGGTGTTTTCATTAAACACTTTGTTTAAATCGGCGCCCTGGTTCCAATAAGTTGACTTAAATCGCGAAGAGAAGTTTGACGCGGTTATTGTTTCACTGGAATTTGATATTGCTAGCGTTGCATTTAGTTTGGCTAATATTTGTGCAAGTGTTAAGCCTGCTTCAATCTCAATGCTATAAGCATTTTTTAGTTTCCATTCGCCGTTAACTTTCATATCAATAACACCCCAGTTAGCGTTTGTGCTTTGCTCTACAGACGTAAAGGTAATTGTTATGGTGCCGGCTTTTGCAATATATTCTACCGCCGAAGAAACGGCACTATCGGTATACCCTGCGCCTTTGGCAATAACCGCCAAATAATAGGTTCCACTAGCCAAGCTACTTAAACTAGCGCTAGTTTCGGTTGTTGTAGCAAAATCGGTTAATGCACTTGCCGAAGTGCCTTGTTTTACTATGTAACTGGTTGCATGAGGTACCGCTTGCCAGCTTGCAGTTTTGGTGTCTGCATTGGCAGTTACGGTTGGCGTCAACAATTTCCATTTTAAGTAAATAGTTTTGCCAAAGTTTGCACTAACAATATTGCCGGTATTTTCCGCATCGCTATAATCACTAGTGTAGTAATAACTCATTATGGCGTCGGTTGCCCCCGTTAAGGTTGTTATGCTGGACCCAGTAAATGCATCTTTCATAATAGACGATGTGCCCGCCGGAACCTCGTAGGTTGTGCTAGTGGTATTGCCGCCAGCAAACATAACCAGATCCCCACTTTTGGTGCAAAGATTGCCATTTACGTTAGCATAAACAGTGTTCGCGCTATCTACCGAAATTTCTTTTAGAGCGCCGTGACCTTTTAGAGCGCCCGCCTTGATATCAATTACCGATGCCGGTATTACCAGTTTCTTTAAACTTAGTCCGCCTGATAGCACCAATGAATTTATGGTGGTAACGGCATAACCTTGAATGCTGGACGGAATTATTAAGGTTTGGTTATTGCCGACCTTTACGCCAGTTATGGTAACCGTTTTGCCCGACTCGGTAAGCAGTGAAGCCGCCCAAATAAGTTCGTTTTTGGACGTTTCTTGACTGTTATTGTTTCCTTTGGTTTGCTCTTCTACCACCTGAGAAGCATCATCAGTGCCATCTATAACTTTGTAACTGTTTAGATCACTTTTTTTATAAACAGCAAAACTAATAGCCGAAGCAGAAAATATTAGCCCAAGTGAACAAATAGCAGCGACTATGCTTAGATAAAATGATTTTAGTTTTTTCATAAGTCTTCTGATATATTTCCATGAGTAATTGGTATTGTTTAAACGATTAATATACATTGTCATTCTGCGATAACCCAAAATATGATTATACGAACAATCATATTCTATTATTAGTTCACATAATTCTTGATCTTTATTTTCTTTTTCTGGAACTATCCTATTTTTCCACTTGTAATATGAACTTCTATTTAACCCCAATATTTCACAGATTATTTGAATTTTATATCCTAAATTAGAAAAATAATCCACTGTTAAATAGTATTCTTCTAGTTTTACCTTTGAGTGTTGGCTCGTTTTTGTAAACGATGCTTTTTTTTTAAAGCTTCGAGTTCTAATTGAAGACGTTCATTTTCTCTTCTTAATCTTTCATTTTCAAGTTCTAATAAATCTTCTTGTGTCTTTGATTTAACTAAATGTTTAGATTTACGCCCTTTTTTCTGTAATTTTAAAGATTCATAACCTTTTTCTTTAACTTTTTTTACCCATGTGTATACTTGAGCATAAGGAATAAAATATTTATTAGCTGTACCTTTATAATCGTAGTTATTTGATATACAGTAATTTACAATTTCAATTCTTTCTTCATATGATACTTTTCTAGACTTCATAGAATACACCTCGCTCATCGGTTTATAATCTGCTAATATTATACCATTATTATACTTTAAAATCCATTTTCTTAATGTTTCGGTACTCAAGATTTTATATTTAATTTGTAAACTTTCTATTGATCCTTTTCCATCTAAATATTCTTTAATTACATTTTCTTTGAACTCCCTAGTATATGTGCTATTAAATGGTTTATCATCAAAATTAACAAACTTATAAGTATATAATCCACATCCTTAAAGTCGTTTTACCACAATTTAAATCTTTACAAATATCTATAAAAGATTTTCTCCCTTCAATGTACTCTTTTATAACTTTTATTTTTGTTTCTTTTGTATATTTAGGTTTTCTTCCCATAATAAAAATGCCTCCAAAGTAAATAGTGAATAATTTTATTTTTATTCACTGTCTACTTTAGAGACATCATATCAAAATCTATTACCGCTTTGTCGGCAATATCTGAATGGAGGTCAAATCATGGATAGCAACAAAAGCAAGCGTGTGGTGGTATATTGCCGAGTAGCAACGCAGGCGCAGCTTGACGGCGACCACACGCTGGAAGCACAAAGCGCCCGGCTGCATGAGCAGGCCGAGCGGCTGGGTTATGAAATTGTGGGAAAAGTCAGCGAGTATGAAAAAGGAACTTCGCTTGACCGCGACGGCTGGAAAAGGGCTTGTCAGGAGGCGGTGGAGCAAAAGGCGGATACGCTCTTTGTTGCCGATCTTACACGGATAGCGCGCGATCCGATCCTTTGGATGCAGGCTTTGCGCGAGTTAAGCGGCAAGGGCGTTTGGATTCAGTCCGCGGCTGAACCGGATGCGTTTCGGGTAGATCCCCTTTTTCACCTATGGCTGCCGCCCGGAATCCAATGGCAGCTTACTCTCCATGAACTATGGAAAACTTACCGCAGGAACAACGAAAACAGCGATTGATACAGCCAAAACCGTCCGAAAAGGGAGAAATCATTACTTACCTTTCCCGAATGGGAGATGTTCTTGAACAGGTTGCGGATCGGGGCAAGCTCATTTTCGCCCTCTGCCGTGTCGAT
>USNN01000064.1 GCA_900556185.1 uncultured Eubacteriales bacterium | reverse complement strand
TGAAACCGCCGGTGCAATTCATCAACGGCGTGCGTTTAAGCCACGCGCTGGAGCTGCTCACCGCCACAAATCTGCGCGTGCTCGACATTGCCATGGACTGTGGCTTTAACTCCATGAGCTATTTCATCGAAGTATTCCGCACCGAATACGACGCCACGCCTTTGCAGTACCGCAAAAAGCTGGAAGAAATCAAGGTGCCGAAATAAACTTAAAAAGTAAAGTAGATTATAACGCTATTGGTGGTTCACCATTTTTAGGGTGTAAGCGAGTGGTAATTAAAAGCCACGGCAGTAGCGATAACAAAGCAATATTTGGTTCAATTAGTTTAGCAAGAAAAATATATTTAAGTGGTTTTACCACAAAGCTTGGCGAAGAATTAAAAAAATATCAACAAATAGAAGGATAGACTTATGTTAGATAACGAAGCCATTAAAAAAATAGAAAAAATTATTGGCTATAAATATAAAGATAAATCGTTACTTATAACGGCGTTCACTCATAGTAGTTATGCAAACAAAATAAACTCTAAATCTAATGAAAGACTAGAATTTTTTGGCGATACTATATTAAGTGTAATTATAAGCGAAAAAATTTATTTTGATGTAGATTATCAAGAGGGAGATTTAAGCAAACTTAGAAGTAGAATTGTTAGTATGGAACCACTTGCTAAGTTGTCTATAAACACAGGTCTTAGCGATTATTTGATGTATTGTGGAACACTAACAGATAATATGCGAGCGGACCTAATAGAAGCAATTATTGCAAGTATATACATAGATGGCGGAATGGATAAGGCTAAAAAGTTTGTAACCAAAATGTTTGGTGAAACAGTAAAAACAATGGAAAGTTTATCGGTTTTAGCCGATAGTAAATCATATTTGCAAGAACATTTTAGCGATAGTGAAATTAAGTATACTTGTTCTAAGTCTGGTGCGGACCATAACCCAACATTTTTAGCAACCGTTATAATAAATGGTGTGGTTTGTGGCAAAGGCACCGGTTCAACTAAAAAAATAGCCGAAAAAAATGCGGCAAGTATGGCAATAGAAAAACTAAAAAAGGTGTAAACTAATGAAATTTAAAAAGATGGAGATATACGGCTTCAAGTCGTTTGCAGATAAGGTTCAAATTAATTTTAACGATGGTGTTACTGGTATCGTTGGCCCTAATGGGTGCGGTAAGAGTAATGTTGCCGATTCTATAAGATGGGTGCTTGGTGAACAAAGTGCAAAAGCCCTTCGTGGTTCTAGTATGCAAGATGTTATCTTTAACGGAACTGAAAAAAGAAAACCACAATCATTTAGTGAAGTTACACTCGTTTTTGATAACACCGAAAAAATATTTAACCTAGATTATGACGAAGTTAGTTTAAGCCGAAAACTATATAGGTCGGGTGATAGCGAATACGCCATAAACAAAGCCCCATGCAGACTAAAAGATATAACCGAATTATTGCGTGGTTCGGGGCTTGGCAGAGATAGTTATAATATTATTGGTCAGGGTAGAATAGACGAACTATTAAGTGCAAAACCAGAAGAAAGGCGTAATGTGTTTGAAGACGCTGCCGGCATATCTAAACTAAAGAATAGAAAGACAGAAAGCGTTAAAAAACTTACAACCGCAAATGAAAATTTAACCCGTATAAACGATATAATTGGTGAACTAGAACTTCAACTAGGACCATTAAAAGAGCAAGCAGAAGTCGCTAAAAAATATCTAGAATTACGGGATAGATTAAAATTATTAGACGCAACCAACTATTGCTTGCAGTATGATTCTAGTGCTTCTAAAAAACAAGAAATACAAGACAGATTAAATGGTATTGTAGAAGAAATAGAACTTAAAACAAAAGAATTTAACGACTGCGTTCAGGCTTATACCGATACATCGGTAAACTTGCAAAACATAGATGAAAAAATAGACAAATTACGAGATACACTACTAGAACTAACCGTAGGGCTAGAAAAACAAGCAGGCGAGTCTAGATTGTTGCAAGAAAAGGTTACAACTCTAACCGAAAACAAGGAACGAACAGCAAAAGAATTAGGCGTTAAAACAGAGCAATTAAAAACCACTGAAGAAAATCTAGCGGTTTTATCTAAAGAAGAAGCATCTAAAAATGCAGAATTAGAAGAATTAACAAAAAGAATAAATCAGGACACTGCGGACCTTTCTGCTGTAAACGACCAAATAGAAGCATTAGAGCGAACCAAGTTAGAAGAAAATTCTAAACAAATAGAAACCTTAGGCAAACTTGGTGACACCAAAGCACAAATTGGTAGTTTAAAAAGTGAAACCATTAGTTTGTCTTCAAGAATAGAAGAAATAGACGAAGAAGTTAAACTAAATTCCGAAAAGGTGTCTTCAGCATCAATCGAAAAAAAGGTTCACGATGATGCCCTAGCGGAACTAATTAAAGAAGAAAACGAAATTATTAATACTCAAAAATTAGAGAAACAAGAGAATTTAAGACTTATATATAAAATAAGTGCCATAGAAGAAGAATTAAAAGAATACATAGCAAAGTTTTCAAGCAATAATAGTAAAATAAAACTATTAAAGGCAATGCAAGAAGAAAACGAGGGCTATAATAACTCAATCAAAAAACTATTAACCGATAGCAAAACCAACGCTAGTTTAGGTGGCTCGTTTATTAACGTAGTTGCAAAATTAATGAAGGTAGACGAAATGTATGAAAGTGCTATAGATATGGCACTTGGTGCAAGCGTTCAAAATGTTGTAACCAAAAATGAAGACGATGCAAAGCGAGTTATTGCATACTTAAAAGAGCATAGTTTAGGCAGAGCAACATTTTTACCACTTAACACATTAAAACCAAAGTTTATTCAGCCAGAATTTAAGCAAGTTATAAACCGAACCCCAAATGTATATGGAATAGCAAGCGAACTTGTTGAGTTTGATAATAGTTATAAAATTGTGTTTGACTATTTGCTTGGTAACACTGTTGTAGTTAAAAATATGGATACAGCGGTGGCACTTGCAAAGCAAACAAGGTATAGTTTTAAAATAGTTACACTAGATGGCGATGTAATTACACCAAGCGGAACGCTATCGGGTGGTTCTAAAAAGGTTCAAGCCGTAAGTTTGCTTGGCAGAGAACGAGAAATTAAGGAATTAACCGAGGAACTAGATACTCTTACTCGTGAGCAAGAAGAAAAAGAAGAAGAACTTTTAAAATGTAAACGCTCAAGAGAAATATATAACCAAAAAATGGAAGGTTATGAAACTGCATTAAACGAAATTGCATCTAAAAAACTAAAAGAAACTGAGTTTGTAACCAAACTAACCGCAGGTATAGACGAAGCAAACCAAATTATAGAAAAAGCAAAACAAACACGGTCGGACTTAAGCAGTAAATTAGCCGAACTTAATCAAAAACTAGCCGTATACGAAAAATTTAGTGATAGTTTGTCATCTGGTCAACCAGTGGCTGGCATAAATGACCCAGAATTAATGCTTAAAAAATCAGTTCAAACCGAAATCGTTAACCGATTGACCGAAAATAAGGTAAAACGGGCAGGGCTAGAAGGTGAAATGGTTTCTATAGATGGTCAGATGTTAAAACTAAACGACCAAAAAGAAACAATCGTAAAAGAAATAAGACAATTAAAGTTAGAACTTCAACAAATTTTAACAGCCTTGCAAGCCATGGAAACCGAGTTTTCATCTAAGGTAGATAAAAAAGTATACGACCAAAGCATATTAAGCTTGCAACAAGTTAGAGACGAAATAGCAAAAGCGGATGAAGATAAAAGGGCACTAAACCAACAACTTACAAAATTAAGTGAAGATAAGGTTCTTATGAGTTCGGCTCTTGCATTTGTAAATGAAAAAAAGTTTAAAGAAGAAAATGCACTACTAAAAATAGATACGGACATAGAAACCTTGCAAGAAAAAATATGGGAAGACTACGGGCTAACCTATGCTAGTGCTAAAGAAATTAAACTTTTTGGCATAACCCTAGAAGAAGGTTTAAGTGAAAGCGGAAAAATTAAAAAACAAATTAATAGCCTAGGTTATGTAAATGTTTCTGCAATAGAAGGCTTAAAGGATGTTAGTGCAAGGTATGATGATTTATCTGTTCAGCGAGATGACCTAGAAAAAGCGGTTGCCGACTTAAATGGCATTATAGATAGCCTAACTAAAGAAATGGAAGGAACTTTTGTTACCGAGTTTAACAAAATAAACACCAATTTCCAAGGCGTATTTAGAGAACTATTTGGTGGTGGTAGAGCCGAACTAAGGCTATCAGATGTAACCAACCCACTAGAATGTGGCATAGAGATAGAAGCCGAACCAACTGGCAAAAAACTTCAAAACATAACCTTGCTATCGGGTGGTGAAAGAGCCTTAACAGCCATAGCAATATTGTTTGCAATACTTATGTTAAAGCCAATGCCATTCTGCGTTCTAGACGAAATTGAAGCGGCGTTAGATGACGCTAATGTAGAAAGGTTTGCTAAGTATTTAAAACGATTTAGTGGCTATACTCAATTTATAGTAATAACTCACCGTAAGCCAACTATGGAACTAGCAGATAGTTTGTATGGTGTTACCATGGAAGAACGCGGGGTGTCAAAAATTGTGTCGGTACAACTCTCCGAAGCGCTTAAAAATTCGACAAAAGGGAAATAACAAATGGGAATATTTAGCAAACTATTTAAAGGTCTTGCAAAAACCAAAGATGCCATTGCCAAAAATATGGGATATTTGTTTAGCAAGAACGAACTAGACGAAGAATTTTTTGAAGAACTAGAATACGTGCTAATATCGGCAGACTTCTCGCATGAAACCGCAACCGAAGTGACGGAAGAAATGCGCGAACGTGCCAAAAAGCAAAAGACAAAAAAGGTAGAAGACGCCAAGGCAATTTTAAAAGAAATACTAGTCGAAATTTTAGAGACGCCCGACGCACCCAAAGCCACTTATCCGCTAGTTATTATGGTGGTTGGTGTAAACGGGGTGGGCAAAACTACCACCATTGGCAAACTTGCCACCAAATACACCGCACAAAAAAAATCGGTAACAATAGCGGCAGCGGATACCTTCCG
>USNN01000063.1 GCA_900556185.1 uncultured Eubacteriales bacterium | reverse complement strand
GACCTCCAGCGTGACAGGCTGGCGTTCTAACCATCTGAACTACTGAGCCATAATTAAAATTTGTGGTGGACCTTCACGGACTTGAACCGCGGACCGACCGGTTATGAGCCGGTTGCTCTAACCAACTGAGCTAAAGGCCCACACCCTAGCAAAACAAATATTGGTCGGGGTGAAGAGACTCGAACTCCCGGCCCCATGGTCCCAAACCACGTGCGCTACCAACTGCGCTACACCCCGACAAAATTTAACCTTTGGTTATATTTTTTTACTACTTACTTCTTGCTATCACTCCAGGTCGCCCCACGCGATAACAAAAACTATTTTATCATTTGTTGCACAATTTGTCAACTACTTTTTATTCTTTTTTAATTAAAAAAGTTAAACAAATTTTTAGCCCTTCGTTTGCCACTTTAATTAATGCCTAGATAATCATTATAAGTAGTTTGACGGTCAAATGTTTTTGTGCCATTTATTACTATTATTCTATTAGCAACAGTTTGCATAAGCTCGTGGTCGTGCGATGTGAATAATATAGGACCGTTAAAATTAATCATTCCCTTATTTAAACTTGTTATGCTTTCTAGGTCTAAGTGGTTAGTTGGTTCGTCAAAAATAAGCACATTAGAGCCCTTAAGCATCGCTCTAGATAGCATACATCTAACACGTTCACCACCGCTAATAACCTTAGCTTTCTTTTGGCTTTCTTCGCCAGTGAATAACATTCTTCCAAGCCAGCTTCTAAGATAGGTTTCATCTCTTTGGTCTTTTTCTTTTGCATATTGAGCAAGCCATTGAACCAAATTTAGGTCGCAATCTTTAAAGTATTCTTCGTTGTTTTCTGGCAAATACCCAACAGTTATAGTAGACCCCCACTTAACTGTTCCGCTATCTGGCTCAACTTCGCCAGCTAGAATCTTAAATAGCATAGTAATTGCAGTGCTTTTATCAGATAAAAAGCCCACTTTGTCACCCGCATTAATGGTAAAACTTATATCCTTAAAATAGCCTTCTTTGGTTAAATTTTCTACTGATAGTATCTCGTTACCAACTTCCCTTTCTGGTCTAAAGTCTATATATGGATACTTTCTGCTAGAAACTTTAACTTCGGCGAACTCCAAGTTTTCTAGTTCTTTTTTACGGCTGGTGGCTTGTCTTGACTTACTTGCATTTGCACTAAATCTTGCAATAAATTCTTTTAATTCTTTTGCTCGTTGCTCAGCCTTTTTGTTTTGCTCCTTGGCTTGACGAATTAAAAGTTGACTAGTTTCATACCACATATCATAGTTACCTGCAAACACATTAATTTTGCCATAGTCTAAGTCACAAATGTGGGTGCAAATTCGGTTCAAAAAGTATCTGTTGTGAGATACTACTATAATAATGTTAGGAAAATCTATCAAATATTCTTCTAGCCAGTTTACGGTTACTGCATCCAAGTTGTTTGTTGGTTCGTCTAAAATTAATATATCTGGGCTCATAAATAATGCTTTTGCAAGCATAATTTTAACCTTTTGCTTTGGTTCTATATCTGCCATTAATTTATTATAGTCGGCTTCATCTATACCAAGGTTTTTAAGCAATGTTTCAGCTTCACCTTCGGCTTCCCAACCGCCAAGTTCAGCAAACTCAGTTTCAAGTTCGCCAGCACGAATACCATCTTCGTCTGTAAAGTCGGCTTTATTATAAATAGCGTCTTTTTCGTGCATTATATCAACCAACTTTTTGTTGCCAAGCAAAACTGTTTCTAGAGCGGTTTTGTCGTTATATGCGTTTTGGTTCTGCTCTAAAACACTCATTCTTTCGTTTTTAGATATGCTAATTTCACCACTTGTTGGGTTTAGTTCGCCCGTTAATAGTTTTAAAAATGTAGACTTACCGGCACCATTTGCACCAATAATTCCATAGCAATTACCTTTTGTAAATTTAACATTTACATCTTCAAATAGAGTTCTTGCTCCAAATTGAAGACGCACATTTGTACATTGTATCATCACACGCTCCTAGAGTATATTTCCTTATTACTATACCCATTAATTTAACTGTTGTCAACATTTTTAGGGAATATTGTTTAACCAAAAAATTATTGGCTATCATTATATAAAGTATAAACACTTGTCTTAAAAAACTAATTAAAGTTGCTGACACGACTTCCCTTGCCAGCACTAATCAATTAAAGGAGTAACACAATGACAACACAAAAACAAAATACTATATGGTTTCCACTATTAACCCTAATTTTAGCAAACTCATTCATTGCAGTGGTTTATTTATTTTTAGTTAAAGGCTTTAATTACACATTCATAAAAAACGGCGAGCCAACATTTGCTCTTAGTGGCACCATAATATTATGGGTAACCTTTGGTATGCTAATTTTAATGGGGTTAGTTCCATACTTTTTATTTAATTTATCTAACTTTAAAACCGACCGAACAGGTTTAAAGAAAAACTATTGCTGGTACTATTGGTTTATGTTAATGGTTTTACTATGGGCATTTTTCAGTTTTACCTTAAAACTTCCTATAGTAGGTTGCATAATTTTAGGTATTGCAATAGCCGAAGGCATTTACACAACTTATAGATTTATGACCAATTCAATTTGCTCTGGAGTATTACTTTCGGTATTTAACATGTGGCTTATATATTTGTTTATTTTAAATCTTGCGTATATTTTATTATAAAGTAAAGGACTTACTAAATAAGTAAGTCCTTTTTATTACTCCATTTCAGAAACTGTGTTGTTAAATTTTTTATTTAGGTATAGTTCCACCTTTTTAATAAATGGGTCTGTGCCCAAACTTAACCCCGTTCTATTTAAGTTATTAATCAAATTATTTTCTCGTTCTTTTAAGGTTTGACCTTCTGCATACGATTGTTCTTCGTGCTCAATAAATAAACCTAGTTCATCTATTTGTTGTAAGCAGACTTGTTCACTGCCGTTTTTGTACTCGTATAAATGCGTTATGTAATCAGCAAACTTATTAAGTCCTGCCTTAGATAATATCTTTGTAGCAGTATCAAAATCAGCAAGTTTTGTTCGCACTTTTTCTTCATTTACCACATTGCCGTTTTTATCATACTCTTTATTTTTGTAAATCATATAGTTGGTAACGGTATCTGTTTCTATTCTTCTTAGCAAAACACTACTACCAATAATCTCTTGATATGGCATCCTTTTTAAACTAGCATCATCATACTTAGAAAAATAACGGTCACTCATAATGGCATATTTACTTAACACAAACCCCTTATTTTCTAAAATTTCCCTAGCAGTTTTTAAATCGTTTTTAACCATGTATGTAACTTCTAACATATTTCCTCCTTTTTGTTATGAATTACGAACGATATTTTTTAAGATTTCATCTGCCTCTAATTTATCTTGAGCATATGCTATTTGCGATTTATCTGATTTTTTTATAACATACCAACCGATTTTATCTCTTGCTGGCACAACCTTATATTCACTAAGGTTTATATCTTCTGCCCTTGCCCCTATTGGCTGAGTTGTGGTTTTATCGTGCGCGGTTGCTTTTTCTAGGTCGTTTTTTAAGGTTTGACCATATTTTTCTTCCAGCGTATTATTTCTAGCCACCGACCACACGAATAATATTATAAAGATTAAGTTGCCAAGTAATAATACCCCCATAATTACATAAAGTAACACCGTATCTATGGTTGTAACATTTAACAGTAAATTCATATTACACCTCCACTAGTTCATTAAATTTATTTTCGAGAACTCCCACTTCTTCAGCGGTGGATAGTTTCCCATTTTCACCAACTAAATAAGGTTCGCCTATACAAATTTTGTTTTTCCTAAATATTTTCATTCTGTGCACAAATCGCATAGGAATTATAGGCACATCGGCTCTTTTTGCAAAAAATACAACACCCGATTTTATTTCTTGCATATCATCTGATTCGGTTTTGTTTCTAGTTCCTTCTGGGAATACTATAACCTTTTTACCTGATTTAAGTGCGTCATTCACTTCTCTTACTGCCGTTTTATCTAGTGCGCCTCTTGAAATGAATATCGCACCACAAGCCCTAATTAAAAAGCCCACAAAGCAATTTTTATTCAACTCTTTTTTTGCGAGAAACTTTCGCTTTGGAACAAATAAAAACAACCTAATGCTTAAATATATAATATCAAAGTTTGAAAAATGGTTGCACGCAATTACTGCACCTTTTTTTGTTTTACGAAGATTTTTTAGCCCTTCTATTTTAGTTGGGAATAATATATTAACCGGAATAAACAAAACAAGCAATAGTATAATCGCCAAGCAAGAGATTAACCCCATTCCCAACGAATTAAAAAACTTTCCTATTTTTTTCATAATTTTATTATACCACCTAAATTGAATTGTATCAACCTAATTTATTTTAAAATTTTATTGATTAAATTATTTTATTAGTGTAAAATAGGCTTATAAAACAAAAAGGAACAAAATTATGATAAGAATTAATAAATACATCGCCATGGGCGGGACATATAGTAGACGTAGTGCCGAAGAACTAATAGCAAATAAAAAAGTATTTCTAAATGGCAAACTTGTAACAAATCTTGCAACCATGGTAGATGAAAACAACGACACCGTTACAATTGAAGGGAAACCTGTATCACCTATAAACAAAAAAATATATGTTATGCTTCATAAACCAAAGGGCTACATTACCACCTTGCATGATGATAAAGACCGCCCTACCGTTATGAACTTCTTCCCAGATTTTTTAAAGCGCGTTGTTAAGCCAGTTGGCAGACTAGACCGAGAATCTGAAGGATTACTATTATTCACAAACGATGGTGAATTTTCTAAAACACTTACCCACCCATCTAGCCGAATAAAAAAATATTACCAAGTTACCATTGAAGGCGATATTACAAAAGACGAACTAAACATTTTAAATAAAGGCGTAGAAATTGACGTTAATGGCGAAAAGGAAATTACACACCCTATTAGAGTTAAGGTAATTTCAACCGACCCTGTTAAAAAGACAACCAAACTAGAAGTTATTATAGCCGAAGGCAAAAACCGTGAAATTAGAAAAATGTTTGCAGAAATCAATAAAGTAATAGTTTTATTAAAGCGAACTCAAATAGGCAAACTTACCCTAGGCGGGCTTCCTCGTGGAAAGTATAAAGACTTCAAACCAGAACTATGCTTAAAAAA
>USNN01000062.1 GCA_900556185.1 uncultured Eubacteriales bacterium | reverse complement strand
TTGGTGCCGAAGGCGGGACTTGAACCCGCACATTGTTTCCAATACTGGATTTTGAGTCCAGCGCGTCTGCCAATTTCACCACTTCGGCAAATTTTCTTGCAACTACCAAATTAATATATCATAAAACGGTATAAATTGCAAGGGTTTTATCTATTATTTACTCTTTTTCTAAATAGCCATGGCTATCTAATGAGTCTATTAAATGTTTACAAACACCAAGATTATAACTTGCTTCGTCTGCAGATGTTGCACAAATCTTCCATTCTGGAGCGTTGTGTCTTGAAGCTATTAGGTCTTTATCTAATTTCCTTAGTTTTGCACTGATTTTTTTAGACCTAGTGTCCAAAATTTGCCTTATTGCTTGCACTTCTTTTGATGTAAGTTTTTCGTTAGAAAAATCTAGATATTTAAGGTTTTTATCGTCGATAAAATTTATTGCAGTGGCGTCTTTGGTTGGAACATTCAAGTATAAATGCGTAACCACGTCAGAAATTTTGCAATCGCTACCAAGCACCTTATTTATTTCTGGTCTATCTTTGTATAGTTCGTTAAAAATTTCGTTAACTAGCAAGTTTGATGGAAATTTCTTTGCAACCGCTCTAGAAAATGTAGCAACTGTGGTTTTTTCTGCCTTGGTTAAAGACTTACCATCGGTGTTTTTCATTGAAGACACAACCGACTGTGCAACTGTTTTTATGCTATTTCTAGTTACCTCTTCACCACTATTTTCCAATGTAGACCTAAGGTTCATAAGCATATTGCCATATATGTTTCTAATTGTTACTTTATCTAACATCGGCTTCCTCTTTTTTAGGGTTTACATACATTTTTTTGTTATATTCGTTTGCTTCTGGGATATAGTTATAATCGTCCAATATTTTATCCATATATTTAACCCAATTCATATTTATTTTTTCTGGGTTAATTTCATGGTTATTAGTGCAATCGAAATCGTTTATAGAATAGTGAAAATTAACAAGTTTTGTATGTGGAGTATTCGCGTATGGACTATCGTCCACCCAATCTACCCAAACTTGAACGTACACATCGTAACATTTTTTATTTTTCTCGATGCCAGTTATTTGAAACATTTTAAAAAATGGTTTTGATTTATGTGTTTTTCTATATTCGCTTGCGTTTGTTACCTTTTGTGCGTTAGGGTAATGCATCATAATATCTGTTTCAATAAATTTCTCTATTTGCTTATCTGTAAGTTTTTGAATGTAATTCATATTAGGAACTTTCTTTGCCATACTTCCCTCCATTAGATACTATATCACACATAGCACCGTAAACCCCTTTATTATAAAGCTATTTGACTACTTTGGCTCTACAAGTGTTTTCAATAAATCTTTCTTGTTTAAACACATTCCTGCCCCAATTGCATCAATTGCGGTTGTCTCATCTTGAATAATTACGGGCATATTAAGTTTCTTTCTAAAAAATTGCTCTGCACCCGTTATTAGTGAAGCCCCGCCCATCATATATATACCCATATTATGAATATCTTCTACAATATTTGGTGGGCAGTTTGATATAACCGACAAAATGCACTCTGCAATTTTTTCGTAATAGCATACCACCGAGTCATACACAAGTTTAGATTCCACTACCACACTTTTAGCCACGCCTGAAAGTGGGTCTACGCCCGTAACTTCGGCACTAGCAGAATCATTTGCGTAAAGCGTACCTATTTCTATTTTTAAGTTTTCAGCCACCCCAAGACCAACCGAAACCTGGTAATCATCATAAATAGATTGTTCTATTGAGCGGTCTAGCAAGTTTCCACCTATAGCGACATTAACGCCTGAAACAATTTTGGAGTTACTAACAACCACAACATCGGTAGAACCACCACCAATATTCACTAAGCAATACCCCACTGGCTCGTCTATTTTTATATTGTAGCCAATTGCACCAGCTAAAACTGCTGGAACAAAGTCTACATCTTGGATACCCGCCATATTGCAAGCAAGTTCATAGTTTCGCTTTTCGTCTTTCGTTAAGCCTACGGGAATACACACAACTGCATGAATTTTTGGCTTTATTAATGAAAAAGGCATTAATGAGCCTAAAGAATAAATATACAAAAGAAGAAAAAGGAATAACTTTTGATAAATAACTTTTAAGCATTATTGCACATAGTTCCACATCGGCAACCCGACCTTGCTCTATTGGTGCTTTTATAATGGTGTTTCCATCAGTTCTGCCAAGCATCCTTTTTGCTTTTTTACCAATGGCTACAACCTTTTTAACACTCCCGCAGTCATTATATGCCACAAGCGTTGGCTCAAACAGAACAAGACCCTCGCCTGCTTTAAATATGGATGTGTTACTACTACCAATTTTTACTGCAATAACTATGCTCATACTCTCTCCTTACTATAAAATTTCAGGACGCTTTTTAAATGTTTGCTCAAATAGTTTAGAAACCTGACTCGCTTCATCTAGTTCATAAGACTTATCTAACTCATTTTCGGTTTTAAATATAACTGAATCACCTAAAATGTCGCAATGAATATCTTTAATTACACTGCACATAGAAACATCGAAACTTTCTGCTAGGTTTAAAAGAATGCCCATCTTTTTAACACTTTCTATGTCTTCTGGTTCAAATAGGCTTTGATATTTTATCCATTCTGGAATGTTTAGGTCTTCACCATGATGCAAACTAGCAACAAAACCCGCTAAAATTTGTTCTCGGTGAGTTAAGCCCAAAACATCGTTATTTATAATCATATAAAAACTGTGTTGAGAATGTTTAAAATAGTTAACAGCATACCCAAGGTCGTGCAAATATGCAGCAGCCTTTAGTATTTTTAAATACGCTTTTGGTAGTTTATGCACCACCTTAAGTTCTCTAAATATGGTAACCGCTAGTTTTTCAACCTGCTTTGCGTGAGTTTTTCTAATGTCGTTTAGGTTCATTAAGCAACCATCTACGCCAAAAGTTAACATATCTAATAGTGGCATATCTTGAGGAATGTCTATAATAGATGACAAAATATATCCTTCAAGCACTCCATTTTTAGATATATAAACATTTTCTGTGCCAAGATTATCAAACAATTTTTGCATAATAATTTGAGCAATTATAAAAACATCTAGCCTACAATCTTCAAGACCCTTAATTTTTTTAGGACTATCTATACCCATTGGCACAAGTTGGTTATAAATATAATCTATACTTTCTCTATCCATGCAATAGTTATGAGTTCGGTCAAATGGATATTTTTTATATTTTCTAACCATTTTACCAAGGTCTTCAAACAACTTACCAATTGCTATGAATTTTAAAGGTTTAACTTCTTCATACCACTCAATTCGTGATAATTCAGATTCTATATAACTTTTAATTAAATCTAGTCTTTCTTCGCTAGAATATTGTTCTGCTGGAAAATCTGTTAATAACGAAAGCGGACCAAAAGGCAAGGTTATATGATTAACAACCCCACGCCTATTATATTGCACAAGTCTAATACTATCATAGTCCATCATACAAATTAAAGCCTTATTACCCTCAATGGTGTTTAATGACGCAGTGAATAATGTGTTGTCTTGTGTAATATCGTCTATATAATCTATTTTAAAGCCACACTTGGTGTATACTTCGTCTATAAAACTATTTAAATTTTTTGGTTTTTTATCGTTTAAAAATGTTGCTATCGCAGTTGTTTTTGAAACTTCATACATATTGCAACACTTTTTAAATTGCTTTAATACTTCAATAGCGTAATCTATTTGTATTCTCTTTAAAAATCTATCTTTGTCAAAATCTCGTCCTAGTTCGATTGGCACTACTCTTCTTGCCACCACATTAAAAAATGAATTGGTTTCAACATCAGCGATAATTAACTTTGCAGTGTAATTATTTATTTCAATAAAGGCATTTTTTTCCAAAGCGTATATCTCCTACTTTATAGATTAAATTCCCCCAATTTCGGAAACATTATAGCATAGATTTTGCCATTTGTATATACTTTTTAAAAATTTTTAGAAATTTAAAAAGTCCGAAGTTATTTTGGTTATAGAGTTATTTGGGCAGACATAAACGCACTTGTCGCACTTATTACACTTGTCGGCATTTACCTTAATTAAGCCGTTTTCTTCGTATATTGCACCCGTTGGGCAAATGTTTACACATTTTTTGCATTTAGTGCAACCAACGCCACAAAAATCTTGCACATTTTCTTGCCCCACTAAGTTTTCGGCTTGTTTACATTGCAACACAACGTCTTCATTTATGTTAATAAGCCTTATTAGTTCATCTGGGCAGACTTTAACACATTCGCCACAACCAATACACAAAGACCTATCCACCTCAGCCACGCCAACCTTGTTTTTCTTTAACGCACCCGTTGGGCAAACCTTAGCACAATCCATACAGCCTTGACAACCACAGTTACACTGCTTTAGCCCATCATATAATTTGTTAGAATAGGCACAAGTGTTAACACCTGTGTAGCCATATTTATCGGTAGACCTAGCACCACCCTTACATAATACCACAGCAATTTTATCTTTAGATGCCTTAGGTGATATTCCTACCACTTCTTTAATTTCGGTCTTATCCATCTTTTTAATTTTAGGGCAAACATCCACATTAATTGAACCGTCTATAACGCCATCTACAAACTTCTCGCAATTGCCGTCACACGCCGAACAATCTTTGTCTTTATTTACGATAGCGTTTTTAATTAGGTCACGCTTGGCGTCTTTATTTACACGATTTGTAACCATAGAAACAATCATATAAACCAAAAGAGCCACCAAACTAGGCGCAACTATTGCACATAATAAATATACTATTTCCATAACTTTCTCCTATAAGTTAGTTAAGACAATGGTAATTACAAACATAATGGTAAGAGTAATTAAGTTCCCCTTAAACACATTAAAACTATTTACGCTAAGCTTATTTTTTCTAACGCTTGCTATAGTTAGTTCTACTAAAATAAACCCAAGCCCCATAGAAATTAAATTAATTAAAAACTTGCCAAAAGACAAATTACTTCCAAGTAAACTAAACAAAACAACTGTAATTGCTGGTATTAAAACCACAATAAAGTCATCTAAGTTGGCTTTTAATACTGGCACCAATTTTTCCATTAAGTAATCAGCAATTTGCACAAATATGGAGGCTATAACCATAGTTACAAAAACCATAAATTTAGACAAGTTAAAGCCAACTAGTATTGAGTTAACTGCATAAACAATTACGCCAGATAACACCATAACACCAAAGACGATACATCCATATATAAGTGAATTT
>USNN01000061.1 GCA_900556185.1 uncultured Eubacteriales bacterium | reverse complement strand
CAGCCATTAACCAATTAAAAATTGTGGCAAAAACTGCGGGTGTAGAGTTTTACGAAGAAGGGGCTAAAAACCCAACCCAAATTGCAACAAATGCAATTAACTATGCAAAAAGTAGGGGTTTAGATACTGTAATTATAGATACAGCGGGCAGACTTCAGATAGACGAAAAATTAATGAACGAATTAGTTGATATCGAATCTGCGGTTCACCCAACCGAAATATTACTTACAGTAGATGCAATGACAGGCCAGCAATCAGCCGATGTGGCTAACGAGTTTAATAAAAAATTAAACCTAACAGGCGTAATTTTAACAAAACTAGATGGCGACACTCGTGGCGGGGCAGCGTTAAGCATTAAAGCCGTAACAGGTAAACCAATTAAGTTCACGGCAGTTGGTGAAAAGATTGAAGACCTAGAACCATTTTACCCAGACCGAATGGCACAAAGAATACTTGGAATGGGTGATGTGTTAACCTTAATTGAAAAGGTCGAAAAAACAGTAGACGAAAAGCAAATGAAAGAGATGGAAGAAAAACTTAGAAAAAACTCTTTCACGCTAGACGACTTTTTAGTTCAGTTCGACCAAATTTCTAAAATGGGTAACCTAACCGACCTTATTAGTATGATACCGGGGGTTGGAAACAAACTTGCTGGGGTGAATATAGACGAACATCAAATTGTTAGATTTAAGTCTATAATTCAAAGTATGACGAAACAAGAAAGGCAAAACCCAAGCATAATAAATGGCTCAAGAAAAAAGAGAATAGCAACCGGCAGTGGCACAACTATTCAAGATGTGAATACACTATTAAAGCAATATAACCAAACAAAAGACCTTATGAAAAATATGAATAACAGCAAAATGTCTAGAATGTTTGGAAGAAACTTTAAAATGTAGATAAATTAGGTATTAAACAGAGATGTTTTAATATAAAAATTATGGAGGAAGAAAAATGGCATTAAAAATGAGACTTACCAGAATGGGTGATAAGAAAAACGCATTCTACAGAATTATCGTTGCAGATTCTAGACAATCTAGAGATGGTGAATATGTAGACCAAGTTGGTACATTTAACCCAAATATGGCAGAAAACGGTGTTAATGTAGACGCTGAAAAGGCACTACAATGGATTAAAAATGGTGCTCAACCAACCGATACAGTTAAAGCATTACTAACAAAGAACGGCGTAGAACTACCAGTTAAGAAAAACGCAACCAAAAAGCCAGCTAAAAAAGCAACTAAGAAAGCGTAAGCATTAGGAGACAAAAATGAAAAATTTTGTTGAATTTGTCGTAAAAAATTTAGTTTCTCACCCAGAAGATGTTACTATTAACGAAATAGACGAAGGCAATTGCACAGTTTATAAAGTTTTAGTTAATAGCGAAGATATGGGTAAAGTTGTAGGAAAAAACGGCAGAGTTGCAAATTCTATAAGAACTGTTGCACGCGGTCTTGCTCGAAAATCTAATCAACATATAGTTATTAAATTTGATGAAAAAAAGTAAACATAAAAAAAGAGCGGGGGAAACTTTTGCTCTTTTTTGTGTAAATAGGAGAAATATATGAAATTAATTACTCTTGGCGAAGTGGTAAAACCTCAAGGAATTAAGGGTGAACTTAAACTAAGAATGTTAACTAGTGGCAGTGAAGACGTAACTAATGCAGAGTGTTTATATATAGATAACACCAAGTTAACCATTAGTTCTTTTCGTGAGCAAGCAGGGTTTATGTATATAAAGTTTAATGAAATTAATTCGGTGCAAGAAGCCGAAAAATACAGGAACCACACGCTTGTAACAGATATAAACGAAGTTAAGAAAAACCTAGGCAAAGATCAATATTTAATAGAAGAATTAATAGGCAAAGACGTTTACTTAACCGATGACACGCTTGTTGGGAAATTGATAGATGTAAACAACTATGGCGCTAGTGATGTTATTACCATAAAGCAAGGCAAAAAGGAAATATTGTTTGCTAACGCAGAAAATGTGATTAGTGAGGTTACAGACACTAAAGTGGTATTAAATAAAGATGTATATAATAGGGTGGTTGTGTTATGAGAATAGACATATTAACCCTTTTCCCAGAAATGTTTTCGCCACTAGAAACCAGTTTAATTAAAAAAGCGACCGATAAAAGATTGTTTTCATTAAATATAATAAATATCCGAGATTTTTCACAAGATAAGCACAAAAAATGTGATGATTATCCATTTGGCGGTGGGGCGGGTCTAGTTATGACGCCCGACCCAATTGTGCGTGCAATTAAGAGTATATACGGCTATAAAAAAGCCACAAAAATATATATGTCGCCAAAAGGTGAAACTCTAAACCAAAACAAACTTATTAGTTTAAGTAAAGTAAATCACCTAATAATTTTGTGTGGGCACTATGAAGGTGTAGACCAACGAGTGCTAGATAATTATATAGACGAAGAAATATCGCTAGGAGATTTTGTTCTAACGGGTGGCGAAATACCTGCAATGGCACTAGTAGATGGTGTTAGTAGATACATAAAGGGTGTTTTGCATAACGAAGAAAGCACCGCAGACGAAAGTTTTAGTGGTGAGTATTTAGAATACCCACACTATACAAGACCTCAAGTATTTGAAGGAATCTCGGTGCCAGAAGTGTTGGTTAGTGGCGACCATAAAAAAATTGCAGATTGGCGAAAAGAACAATCATTAATAATAACAAAAAACAGAAGACCCGATTTATTAAAGAAATAAGGAGAAAATTATGGAAATACAATGGTTCCCAGGGCATATGAAAAAAAGCCTTGTAAACTTAGAAAGTTGGCTAAAAAATATAGATATGGTGATAGTAGTTTTAGACGCAAGGGCTCCTTATTCGTGCTTAAATAATAAAATAGAGAGTTTGTGTGCAAATAAAGATGTATTGTATTGCATAAATAAAGCAGATCTTGCCGACCCAGTAGCAACTAATGAGTGGCTAAACTATTTTGAAACTCAAGGCAAACGAGCAATAAAAATTGAAGCAAATAAGTCTGGCACAAGAAAATTACTAGAAGCTGAAATTATAAAGGCGAGCGAAAGAAAAAAACAAAGCAAAACAAGGGTTAGTTTAATAAACAAATTTAGAGTTGCTATTGTTGGTGTTCCTAATACTGGCAAGAGCACCGTGCTAAACACCTTGGCTGGCACATCTGCCGTTAAAACTGGCAACGTGGCAGGTGTAACCCGAAATAACACATGGATAAAAATTAAAAACAATATAGAACTTATGGATAACGCGGGCACGCTAGAACCAAAACTTAAAGATACAACCGTTGCCGAAAATCTGGCAATACTAGGCTCTATTAATGATAGTATTTTAGACGAAACTGAACTTAGTTGTTGTTTGTTAGATAGGCTAATAAAATTCGCACCAACCAGCATAAAGCAAAGATATGGCGTGGATATAGAGAATAAAGAGACCTACGAAATTTTGCAAGAAATTGCAAAAACTAAAGGGCTTTTAAGAAAAGGTGGAGAAATAGACGAAACAAGAGTTAGTAAACTTTTGTTAACCGATTTTAGAAGCGGAAGACTAGGCAAAGTAACAATAGAAAGAGTACAAAAATGAAAGATGTAAACGAATTATTAGAATACGAAAACCATTTTAAAGCGTTAGGCAAAAATTTAATTGCTGGCGTAGACGAAGTTGGGCGAGGACCACTAGCAGGACCCGTTGTAACGGCTTGCGTTATTATGGACCTAAATAATTTGGTTGAAGGCGTGGATGATAGTAAAAAACTATCTGAAAAACGCCGTGAAGAATTGGCAGAAAAAATTAAAGCACACGCAATCTGCTATAATATATCCGAAGAAAGCGAAAAAGTTATAGATGAAATAAATATATTAAATGCCACAAAAAGAAGTATGGTAAAATCTATACGGGGGCTTAAAGTTACTCCTGATGTTGTTCTGATAGATGCAGTTAAACTAGATGGGCTAGACATAGAAGAATGTCCAATAATAAAAGGTGATGCAAAAAGTTATAACATTGCTTGTGCTAGTATTTTAGCCAAGGTATACCGTGACCACTTAATGATAAACCTTAGTGAAAAGTATCCAGAATATAATTTTAAAAAGCACAAGGGCTATGGCACTGCTGAGCATATTAAAGCGATAAAAGAGTATGGTCCTTGCGAAATCCATAGAAGAAGTTTTATTAAAAATTTTGTTACTAGTGAGTAGTGTATGAATATAGGAATATACGGCACATTTGGTGAAAAACAAGCCCAAAACTATTTAAAAAAGCGGGGTTATAAAATTCTTGCAACTAACTATGTGGGTGGTGCTGGGGAAATTGATATAATAGCCCTAGAAACCATAAAAACACGCAAAACCCGACCCGACTATAACAATATGAGTGAAACTATGAAAGCGGAAGACTACGTGGTTTTTGTGGAAGTTAAAGCCCGAAATAATACATCTTATGGCACACCAAGTGACTATGTAGACCACAAAAAACAAGAACATTATAACTCGGTTAGTTTAGAGTTTTTTGAACGCAACCCATACTATAAAAGGCTCCCATATAGGTTTGATATTATAGAAGTTGTTGGCAAGTATGTGGTTAACCACTACATAAACGCCTTTTAAAAATTTGTGCAAAAAGTACTAAAAAAATTACAAACAAAATTAATAATCTACTTGAAAAGTGATTATAAGTGTGATAAAATAACTAAAGTTATTGAGTGGTCCTCTGCAAAAATCAATTAAGAGCGGCACGAACACTTGTACATACTATATTTTTCAAAAAAGGAGAAACAAATGAGCAACATTATTGATGCAATAGAAAAAGAAGGTATGCGAACCGACCTACCACAAATCAACATTGGCGATACTGTTAAAGTATGGGTAAAAGTTGTTGAAGGCAACCGTGAAAGATTGCAAGGTTACGAAGGTGTCGTTATCGCTCGAAAGAATGGTGGCATTAGAGAAACCTTTACAGTAAGAAGAATTTCTTATGGTATTGGCGTTGAAAGAACATTCCCAATGCATTCACCAAAAATTGACCACATTGACATTGTTAGAAGTGGTGAAGTACGTAGAGCAAAACTTTACTATTTAAGAGAGCGTTCTGGTAAATCTGCTAAAGTTAAAGAAGCAAAATTAAATAAGTAATCTATATACCTAATAGGTTTAGCGAAAAACTATCGCTAAACCTTTTTTATGTTCAAAATTTTCAAAAATAAAGTATTTCACGCCGAAATTTTTTAAATATTTATTAAAGTTAAATTTTGTTGCAAATTAAACACTAATTAATTTATAATGAAAGTAATGTCATAAAAGGAAGGTCGGTTTATGCTATCTAAAACAAAAGCATACACCCTAAGTGGGTTAGAGGGAAAACAAATAGATATAGAGATTGACTCATCAAGCGGAAAGCCAAGTGTA
>USNN01000060.1 GCA_900556185.1 uncultured Eubacteriales bacterium | reverse complement strand
GTATAGAATAGAGCCAATTTTAACAGCTCCAAAATTATCAAATATTTTATCTTTATCTTATAATCAGCAAGTGGAATTTTTTAGCATATTAAAAACAAAAGTTCCAAAGCATTACAAACTTTCATCAATAAGTTTAATCTTACCATATGACAAAAACATATTATTTTCCAAAGTATATTACGACGACATTCCTAGCATAAAAGAAAGATTAACAACAATAGTCGAGTTAATAAGAAAGACAAGTGACCATCAATCTCAGTTATCAACAGACATAAGGTATATTGTTCTAATGTTTAAATTATTTGCTGGCAAAATTATTACTAGAAAGGAAAATATTGAATGGTATAAAAAATACCCTTTTTTGGATATAACAGACGAAAAAATGCGAATAATACGGCCAGACATTAGAGCATCAGAAATGATTGAGATATCAAAAGATAAAAATGATATGTATTTAAATAATTTTTGGGAGGTTGTAAGTAAAATGAGTGATTGTGAAATGTTTTCAATTTCTATTCCAATAGAAAAAGAAGATGGAAATATATTTAAGGACGAAATTAAAGAAAAGTTAAGTTTTTATAATGAAATACTAATGGCAAATCCACTTGATACAAAATTATTGGTATTATTAAGTTTGGCTACATATGCATATAAAAGAGTTTGTGAATTAGTAGAACACGATTTATACAATGAAATTTCTGGAAGGGTGGTGGACACAACTAAAATACAAGAATCTATAAACCTATTAAAAACCAGCAATATAGACTACGAATTTAGAACGACTTTGGTAGAAGGATACCATACTGAAAAAGATATACACGAAATTGGAAAACTAATCGCAGGCACAAAAAAATATTTTTTGCAAAAATTTGTGGATAGTGGAGAGTGCATTAGCGGTAACTTACAGCCAATTAATAAAGAAACCGCAAAAAGTTTTGTGGAAATTCTTAAAAATTATAATGTGAACGCAATTTTGCGTGGGTATTAATAGTTTTTATTAATTTTTAAAAGTTTTTAAATTTATTAGTTACTTTTGCTTTTTATGGTGTACAATACTAACTATAATGTAAAGCGGAGAAAAGATTAGTGAAATACGACAAAAAGCAAGATACATCTTATTCAATTGGTATGTTTGCCACAATAGAACTATTAGAAAATAGAATAGATAAGGTAAAAGGTGTTTACTATAGTCAAAAAATAAAAATGAATGACGCCACAGATAAATTGTTTGATCTATGCAAAAAACACAACATTCTAGTTTTAGAAAGGACAAAATTTGTTGAAAGCATTGCAGGCAAAGAAAATGTTTTTGTGGTTGGTGAGTTTTATAAGTATGACTGCAAATTAGGGACGGGGAACCAACTTGTGCTAGTTAACCCTAGCGATATGGGGAACCTAGGTACTATTGTGCGAACGAGTTTAGGATTTAATGTTAAAAATATTGCCATAATTAAACCATGCGTAGACTATTTTGACCCTAAAGTTATACGGGCTAGTCAAGGAGCTATTTTTAAAGTAAACATTCAAGCCTATTCTAGTTATGAAGAATACAAGGCTGAAAACTCTAGAAACAATAGATATATGTTTTGCTTGGATGGTGCGACAGAGTTACAAACACTAACAAATAAAAAACAGCCATTTGCTTTAGTTTTTGGTAATGAAGCAAGTGGGCTTCCAGATAGTGTAACCAAAGATGGAGTGCCTGTTAAAATAAGACAAAGTGATAATATAGATTCATTTAACCTTGCAATTTCGGTTGCAATGGGGCTGTATGAGTTCACAAAATAAAATATCCCCTAGTTCAAGACTGAACTAGGGGAGTTTTTTTATTCATTTTTTAAGAAGTTTAATCGACTTTGGTTGTATTCTTTCGCTTCTTTGGTTAATGTTTTTGCTCGTTCTGGGTTAGTTTTTGCTAGTGTAAAGTATCGGCTTTGGGTTGAAATAAAGTCTTCATAGTTTTTAGAAACTGCAGGTGGGTCTAGAGTTAATTTTTTGCCATCTTCTTTTGTTGGGTCGTATCTATAAAGAGTCCAATAGCCAGATAAAACTGCGTCTTTTTCATATTCTACAGATTTGCTCATATTTATGCCGTGGTTAATGCAAGGAGCGTAGCAGATTATAATAGATGGACCGTTATGACTTTCGGCTTCTGATAATGCTTGAATAAGTTGAGTAGGGTTAGCACCCATAGAAACGCTTGCAACATAGCAGTTAGGGTATTGCATAGCAATTGCACCAAGGTCTTTTTTCTGTGTGTTTTTACCATTTGAAGCGAACTTTGCAACACTTCCTATTGGGGTGGCTTTGCTTGCTTGACCGCCTGTGTTTGAATATACTTCGGTGTCTAAAACAAGTATTTTAACATTTTCATTGCTACTTAAAACATGGTCTATTCCACCAAAGCCTATATCGTATGCCCAGCCATCGCCACCAACAATCCAAAATGATTTGTGAGTTAGGCTGTTATTTAAGCCAATAATAGTTTTAGATAGGTCTGATAACCCAAGGGTGTTAATATTCTTTTTAGCAAATGATAAAATTTGGTCTGCAATCTCGTTGGTGCGGTTGCCGTCTAACCAACTTTTTATGCTAGATTTAACAGCGGTTGGTAGTTTTAAACTTAGGGCAGTTGATAACACGCTTTCAAGCACTTTTGTGTTTTTCTTTTGAGCAAGATACATTCCGTAGCCAAACTCTGCATTGTCTTCAAACAAACTATTACTCCAAGCGGGACCTTTGCCATCTTTGTTTTTTGTGTATGGACAGGTTGGGTTAGAACCTCCATAAATAGATGAGCAACCTGTTGCGTTGGCAATAATTAGGTGTTCACCAAATAGTTGGGTTAATAATTTAACATAAGGTGTTTCACCACAGCCAGCACAAGCACCAGAAAACTCGAATAGTGGTTTTTTAAATTGGCTACCTTTTATTGTCTTTTCGCTAAATATTGTTTTAGGGTTTTCTATATCTTTAACAAGATTATATGTTTTGTTTAATTCCGCTGTATTTTCTTCAGCATTTACCATTTCTAGGGCTTTATTTTTTGCTGGGCATACATTTTTGCAATTTTCGCACCCAGTGCAGTCCATTGGGCTACAAGCAACTACAAAATCACTTCCAGCGACACCTAGTGCTGGCTTTGCGTTAACATCTTTACTTAATTTGCTTCCAGAAGGCACAAGATATGGGCGTATGCAACCATGTGGGCAAACTAAAGAGCAAAGGTTACATTGAATACAGTTTTCAGGAATCCATTTTGGAACAAATTGGGCAATGTTTCGTTTTTCAAGGGCGGTGGTGCCGGTTGGGACTTCGCCGTTTGGGGTGAAGTAGGATACTGGCAACTTGTCGCCTTCTAGAGTTAAAATTGGTTCAATTACATTTACAAAATATGGGTCAGTTGAACTAGAACCAACGCTAGCCCCAGTTGTTACGGTTTTCCAACTAGCAGGTATTTTTACTTCACGCATATTGCCGTCTGCACTATCTATTGCTTTATAGTTCATTTCCACAACGGCATCGCCTTTTTTAGAATAACTTTTTTTAGCGTATTCTTTCATTTTGGTTTTAACAAGGTTCCATTCAATTAACCCTGTTAGTTTAAAGAAGCAGGCTTGCATAATTGTGTTTATTCTGCCATTTAAACCAATACTTTTTGCAATTTTATTAGCGTCTATAACAAAAAGTCTTAAATTTAGTTTTGCAATTTTTTGTTTCATGCTTGCAGGTAATTCGGTTTCTAGTTCGGTGTCTGTCCAAGGACAATTTAATAGCACAATGCCGTTTTTCTTAATGCCAGATAAGCAATCGAACTTTTTAACATAGGTAGACGAATGAATAGCAACAAGGTCTGCGTTTTCGGTTAAATAAGTGCTTTTAATTGGGGTTTTACCAAACCTTAGGTGGGAAGTGGTTATAGACCCCGACTTTTTACTATCGTAAACGAAATACGCTTGAGAATATAGATTTGTGTTTTCGCCAATAATTTTAATGCTATTTTTGTTAGCAGAAACCGTTCCATCACTGCCAAGTCCGTAAAACTTACATTCAACAGTGTTTGCTGGCAAACTTATTATGTGGTCTTTTATTGTTAGTGATGTTTTTGTAACATCATCATTTATGCCAACGGTAAAATGGTTTTTAGGTTTAGCACTTTGCATATTTTGAACAATTGCAAATACTTGGTCTGGGTTAAAGTTTTTGCCAGATAGCCCGTATCTGCCACCTAAAACTTTAATGTTTTCTAGTTTGCTTTCATATAAACTAGATACAATATCGGTGTAAAGAGGTTCGCCAACTGCTCCGCTTTCTTTTGTTCTATCTAAAACGCAAATCCTTTCGGTTGTTTTTGGTAAAACGGAAACAAAGTGTTTGGTTGAGAATGGTCTATATAGCCTTACTTTAATAGCACCAACCTTGTAACCAAGTTTATTTAAGTATTCCACAGTTTCTATAATGGTTTCGGTTCCGCTACCCATGGCTACAATAACATCAGTTGCGTCTTTAGCACCATAATAATCAAATAGTTTATATTTTCTGCCAGTTGCTGTGGCAATTTTATTTAGGTTATTTAATAAAAGTTCTGGAACTTTATTATAATAGGTGTTGCAGGCTTCACGGTTTTGAAAGAACACATCGCCATTTTGTGCCGTGCCACGCTGAGTAGGGTGGTCGGAACTAAGCCCAGATGCTCTAAAACTATTAACCGCATCAAAGTCTATAAGTGATTTTATTGTGTCGTAGTCTATTTCTTCAATTTTGTTAATTTCGTGTGATGTCCTAAAACCATCAAAAAAATGTAAAAATGGAACTCTTGCTTGAATTGTTGTTAGATAACTTGCAAGTGCCATATCTTGGGCTTCTTGAACACTGCTAGATGCAAGCATTGCAAAGCCGGTTGCCCTTGTTGCCATAACATCGCTGTGGTCACCGAATATACTTAGTGCGTGGGTTGCTACTGTTCTTGCGGCTACATTTATAACGCAAGGTAATAGTTCGCCGGCAATTTTATACATATTCGGTATCATTAAAAGTAACCCTTGAGAAGATGTGAAAGTTGTGGCAAGTGCTCCAGATGTTAGTGCTCCGTGTAAAGCACCAGCGGCACCCGCTTCAGATTGCATTTCGGTTACTTCGGTAACATTGCCAAAGCAGTTTAATTTGCCAGCACTACTCCATGAGTCTATTTGCTCTGCCATTGGGCTAGATGGGGTAATTGGGTAAATAAGAGCAAGGTCAGAAAGTGCGTAGGCTATGTTAGACGCTGCGGTATTGCCGTCTACAGTTATAAACTTTTTCATAATTTATCTCCGTTGTATTGATTAAATATTTTTATTATATTATAATAAACTTAAAAGTTTGTGTCAAAAGATTTAAAGCAAACTATAAAAGTCGAGGAAATTAAAATGAATAGAATTAA
>USNN01000059.1 GCA_900556185.1 uncultured Eubacteriales bacterium | reverse complement strand
AAAGCGTGCGACATACACAAATAAATTTGTTCAAAATCTTAAAATTTCACTAATATTTCACAATATATCTTATAAAAGTATTATTAATATCTTTTTCTTACAATTCCTTATGTTTTTCGACTTTTAATTTTCGGTAATCTGTGATTAAAATAGCCTATACTTTTAATGTGTTTAACCAACAAAAAAAGATGTGAAAATCAATCACATCTTTTTGTCGAAAAAAATAATATATTTCTTTTTTTGTGCAATATGTCTAATACAACACACCAACTATTAGTAGTTGTGCCCCATAATACAAAATATGGTTTATTGCAATTAGCCACTTATTGTCTTCACGGTCGCCAAAATATTGAGTGCTTAGCACTAGGTCAGATGCTAAGAATAGCACCAAACCAATATTCATAAGCATCATTGTTTGGTTTTTGAAGCCTGCTAGCAAACTTAGAGTCATTACAGACACCAAAAGCGTGCTATAGCCAAAAGATTGCCACTTAAATTCGCCAAAGTCTAACTTTAAATATTTTGCTAACACAAATACAATTACAGCACTAACCGCCAAGCCTATTGCAAGTGATATAAATGTTTTTCCAATAAACGAGCCGTTAAAGCCGTAGAAGTTACCAAGTGCCATAAAATACATTATATGCCCAAGTGCAAATGCTAGCATACCATAGTTTAGGTATACGCCAGCGTCTTCTTTGTATAATCTTTTTAAGTCTAGCAAAATGTCGCCAAGCATACCAAAAATTAGACCAACAATTATAAATGCGTAGTATTTTTCAAAGTCGGTATAAATTAGCGCCAAAATTGCTCCAAACACAAAACCAAGTGAAGCAATAGTTTTTGTGAATAGTGCTGGAACACCACCCACCATAAATCTAGTAGCCAAGAAACTTGCCACTAGAAACATCATCATTACAACAATTACCCAATATGACATAATTTTTATCTCCTACCAATACTTTAGCACACACAAAACCAAAAACGCAACTAAAAAATTATTGCGGTAAAAGTTTACCGCAATTTATTTTATTTATTTTTAAAAATTTCTGCTAGTGCCTGTCCTGTGTAACTATGCTTATTTTTTGCAATTTCTTCTGGCGTTCCCACCGCAATAATATTTCCGCCTCGTTCCCCACCTTCTGGACCCAAGTCTATTATGTGGTCGGACACCTTTATGCAGTCTAGATTGTGTTCAATTAACAATATTGTATTGCCACCAACAACTAGTTTATTTAATATGTGCAACAGTTTTTCTACATCGTATTCATGTAAACCCGTGGTTGGTTCATCTAATATGTAAAAAGTTTTACCCGTTGCCCGTCTTGATAGTTCGGTTGCCAGTTTCACTCTTTGCGCTTCGCCACCTGATAAAGTTGTTGCTGGCTGACCCATTTTAATGTAACCCAAGCCCACATCATATAAGGCTTGAATTTTATTTTTTATTTGAGGAATGTTATCAAAAAACTCCAAGGCTTGCTCTATTGTCATATCTAAAACATCGGCAATAGACTTGCCTTTATATTTCACTTCTAGCGTTTCTTTGTTGTATCTTGAGCCACCACAGTCATCGCAAGTTACATAAACATCTGGTAAAAAGTGCATTTCTATTTTTAATACACCATCACCACCACAGGCTTCGCATCTGCCACCTTTAATATTAAAACTAAACCTTCCGCTAGAATAGCCTCTAGTTTTGGAATCTGGTGTGGATGCAAATAGTTCACGAATTAGCGTGAACATCCCAGTGTAGGTTGCTGGGTTGCTTCGTGGTGTTCTGCCAATTGGGCTTTGGTCTATAACAACCACTTTATCTATATTATCGTAGCCCATTATGTCTTCGTAATTGCCTTCTTTTATGTTTGTGCCCATAACTCTATTTGATAGCGCCGGATACAATATTTCATTGACAAAACTACTCTTACCACTTCCACTTACCCCCGTAATGCAATTAATTACACCAAGCGGTATGGTTATATCCACATTTTTTAAGTTGTTTTGCTTGCAACCAAGCACAACAATTTCCTTTTCGCCTAGTGGTCTTCGGGTTTTTGGTAGTTCTATTTTGCGTCTACCACTCAAAAAATCGCCCGTGATAGAATTTTTGTTTTCGCTAATTTCTTTTGGCGTGCCTACTGCCACAATTTTTCCGCCATGCACACCTGCCTTAGGTCCAACATCCACAATATAATCTGAGTTCCACATAGTCTCTTCGTCATGCTCAACCACCAATACGGAGTTGCCTATATCTCGCAAGTGTTTTAGTGTGGCAATAAGTTTTTTTGTATCCCTTGGGTGCAAACCAATACTTGGTTCGTCTAAAATATACACAACGCCAGTTAGCCCACTACCAATTTGAGTGGCTAGCCGTATTCTTTGTGCTTCACCACCCGACAGCGTTCCGCTTGCTCGGTTTAATGATAAATAGTCTAGGCCAACATCAATTAAAAACTTTAGTCTGGCTTTAATTTCTTTTAATAATATTGCCGATATTTTTTGTTGCTTTGGCGTTAGTTTTAAATTTTCTATCCACGCATATAATTTTGCAATATTTAGTTCGCCTATTTCATATATGTTTTTGCCGTTGATTTTTACGCTTAGTGCTTTTTCATTTAACCTTTTACCACCACATTTAGTGCAAACTTTGGTTGTTAAATTTTTTTCTATTTCTTCACGCACTCGCTCATTTGTGGTTTCTTTGTATCGCTTCATTAGTGTTGGAATAACGCCAGCATATTTTGCCGTGTATTCCCCACTAGAATTTGCAGTTTTATATGAGTAATCTATTTTTTCATCTGTGCCATATAACAAAATATCTATAATTTCTTTTGGCAGTTCAGACACTGGCACATCTAACGAAAAGTTAAATTTTTTGGCTAGTGCTCGGTAGTATACGCCTGCCATACCCATATCGTTCCAACCTTTAGCTACAATTGCACCTTCATTTATGGTTAAACTTGGGTTTGGTATTATCGTTTTTTCGTCTATCCCTATAGTTTCACCAAGACCCATACATTTATCACAAGCACCAAATGGAGCATTAAAACTAAACAGCCTTGGGTTAATTTCTCCCACCGTGTAACCACAGTCTGGGCAACTATTTAAACTGCTATACAAAATTTCTGCGTCATCGGTTTTAACCAAAACCAAACCACTTGCAAGTTTAAGTGCAAGTTCCACAGCGTCTGTTAATCTGCTTACTATGTTTTCTCTAATAATTAGTCGGTCTATAACCACACTAATTGTGTGTTTTTTGTTTTTGTCTAGGGTTATCTCATCGTCTAGCGAATACAATCCGCCATCCATAAACACTCTAGAGAACCCCGCCTTTTTGTAACTTTCTAATAACTTAATATACTCACCCTTTCTTCCTCTTACGGTTGGGGCAAGAACTTGCAATTTTGTGCCTTCTGATAATAATAAAATTTTATCTACTATTTGCTCGGCAGTAAAACTTTCTATTGGTTTGTTACAATGTGGGCAATATGCCTCACCTATGCTTGCATACAAAAGTCTAAAGTAGTCATAAATTTCGGTAACGGTGCCGACTGTAGACCTTGGGTTTTTGCTAGTTGTTTTTTGGTCTATAGCAATTGCTGGGCTTAAACCTTCTATGGAGTCCACATCTGGTTTTTTCATCATACCTAAAAATTGACGCGCGTAACTAGACAAAGACTCCATATATCGTCTTTGCCCTTCTGCAAAAATTGTATCAAATGCAAGACTAGATTTCCCAGACCCAGATAACCCAGTTAAAACAACCAACTTGTTTCGTGGAATATCTAAATTCACATTTTTAAGGTTATTCTCTCTTGCACCTCTAACTTTTATAAATTCTTCCATAATTTAATTGTTTCCTTAAACTTTAACTATTATTCTTCTAGTTCCTTTAATTTATCCCGCAAAATTATTGCTTCTTCAAAATTTAAGTCTTTAACGGCTTTTTTAAGTTCTGCGTTTAATTGTTTTATTAGTTTTTTATTACCCTTTTCTAGAGTCTTCTCTTGGCTTACCTTAGCTGAAATTAACAATGTGTCCGATATATCCTTTATTATAGTTTTAGGAGTTATTCCGTTTTTACGGTTATATTCTTCTTGAATTTTTCGTCTTCGATTGGTTTCATCTATTGCTCTTTTCATACTATCCGTAATTATATCGGCATACATTATAACCCTGCCTTCTGCGTTTCGTGCAGTTCTGCCTATGGTTTGAATAAGTGAACTTTCACTTCTTAAAAAACCTTCCTTGTCCGCATCCATAATTGCTACTAGTTTAACTTCGGGAATATCCAACCCTTCCCTTAATAGGTTTATACCCACAATTATATCAGTTTCGCCAAGACGAAGTTTTTTAATTATCTCCATTCTCTCCAGCGTGGTTATTTCACTATGCAAATAGGTTACTTTAAAACCCTTTTCAAGTAAATAAGCCGAAAATTTTTCAGCCATTCTTTTTGTTAGGGTAGTAATTAACGCCCTGCCCCCACTAGATATTGTTTTATTAAGTTCAGCACATAGGTCATCTATCTGACCCTCTGTTTTTCTTACCTCCACTATTGGGTCTAATAATCCTGTTGGGCGAATAATCTGTTCTACTACTTGGTCGGCTCTATCCATTTCGTATGGACCTGGGGTTGCAGACACGCAAATTAGTTGCGATACTTTAGATTCAAACTCGTCAAACTTAAGCGGTCGATTATCAAACGCGGATGGCAACCTAAACCCATAATTAACTAGACTCTCTTTTCTCGCTCGGTCGCCATTATACATACCCCTGATTTGAGGTAATGTTATATGGCTTTCGTCTATCATAAGCAAATAATTATCTGGCAAATAATCAAATAAAGTATACGGCATTTCGCCCGGGCGTCTTCCATCAAAATATCGGCTGTAGTTTTCTATACCGTTGCAATAACCCATTTCTTTTATCATTTCCACATCATAGTTAACTCTTTCGTTTATGCGTTGGGCTTCAATAAGTTTTCCTTCTTTGGTAAACTTTTCAACTTGCACCGCCATATCTTGCTTGATTTGTTCAAGCCTTGCGTCCATATCTTTTGGTGAAATTGCGTAGTGTGTTGCAGGGAAAATTGCCGTGTGAGATAATTTATTCAGTTTTACATTTGTAATGCCATCTACTTCGTAAATAGTTTCAATGGTATCACCAAAAAATTCAATTTTTATAAATTTATCCGAACTATTTGCAGGGAAAACATCCACAACATCCCCACGAACCCTAAAGGTTCCACGGCTAAAATCTATGTCGTTTCGTTTGTATTGAATGTCTATTAATTTTCTAACCACTTCGTCTCGGTCTATAACCATATTTTCACGCAAACTTAAAGCCTGCTCAGCATATTCTTTTGGCTCACCAAGACCATAAATGCAAGAAACTGATGCAACAATAATAACATCATCACGCTCAAACAAACTACAAGTTGCAGAGTGACGAAGTTTATCTATTTCATCATTT
>USNN01000058.1 GCA_900556185.1 uncultured Eubacteriales bacterium | reverse complement strand
TTATTGATAACATGACAAGCCGATTTGGTATTAATATAAGTCAAATAAATGAATGTTTAAGAATTATTAAGAATTCAAAAATTGAAATTATAGGATTTTCATTTCATATCAATAACTACAATTTGGATGATCGAATATATGCAATAAGAAAGATTATAAAACTTTCGGAAAAATATGATATAAAAATTATTGGTATGCCATATACCCTAGATGGTGTTGAAAGATTTTATGATATGGGCGAAAATACCGATTTTAAGTTGCTTAATAATCGTATGAGAGAGGGGGCTATGCCTATAACTTCGGCACTTAACCCTCAAGATTATATTGACTACTTTGAACCAATATTTAAAGCAGGGCAAGATATTTTTTATGTGCATTTTAGCGATAAGCTTAGTGGCACGTTTAATTATATGAAAACCGCTTTAGACGAACTAAAAGAAAAATATCCAGATAGAAAAATAACTTTGTTTAACACGAAAAGCATTTGCTATGGTGCTGGTATTCAAGCGTTAGAAGCGGGCAAGTTGCATTACGAAGGTAAGTCTGACGAAGAAATTTTAGAGTTTTTAAACGACTTTACAACTCATATCGCAACCCACTTTGTGGTAGATAGTTTAACTCACTTAAAGCGTGGCGGAAGAATTGGTGCAACTAGTGCGGTTATTGGTTCTCTATTAAACATTAAGCCAATAATAAAGGTTACAGATGAAGGAAAACTTGAAAAATATGCAACTGCAAAAGGGCTTAAAAAAGCATTAAGTTTAATTGTTTCTGATTGCGTTAAAGGTGTTCGTGAGTTAGAAAAATACCCAATTTTAATTGTGGATGCAGACAATAAAGAGATGGCTGATTACGCCGAAAACCTAGTTAAAGAAACTTTAGGCGATAAAGCAAAAATAGAAAGATACCCGATTGGGCCTGTTATAGGTGCTCATTGCGGACCTGGCACAGTGGGGGTAATTTATTACGCAGAAAAAAGATAAAAAATTTAATAAAAAACGGTTGACAAACTATTGTTAGCCGTTTATAATTTAGTTATAAAGTTTGACTATCTTTGACTATTAAGTATGGGAGGAGTTATGGCAAATATAAGTGATATTATTGAAAATTTTATTTTAAAGACTTTGGGTGATGACCAGTATATAGACATATCTAGAAATGAACTAGCAAACTTTTTTAGTTGTGCAAACAGTCAAATTAACTATGTGCTAGACACAAGGTTTACTATGGATAAGGGGTTTATGAAAGAAAGCCACAGAGGTGGCGGTGGCTACATTAGAATTATTAAAGTAGACCTTGTGAATGATGATGTAGTTGGAAATCTTGTTTTAGAATCTATTGGTGACGAACTTACTGAAAAGCGGTTGGGTCAGATTTTAGATAGGCTTACAAGGGAGAAAATTATCACCGAAAAGGAGCGGGGGCTACTTTCTAGTGGGCTATCGGACGAGGCTATGAGTATGCCTTTTAGCATTAAAGATAAAATTAGGGCTAGTCAATTTAAGCATATACTTATGTTTATTTTAAAAGATAAGGAGAGTAAATAATGCTTTGTGAACTTTGCAAAAAACTTTATGCAACCACAACAAGAAGTGTTGATCGAGGATACGGTGATGAGCGTCTTGCGGTGTGTAATGATTGTGCAAAACGAATTGATAACAATGAACAAAGAAATGATTTTATTTGCGACTTTTGGGGCACAAATAAAAAACTGACCAAGTGTGGGGTTTGTGGCACTAGTTTAGATACCATTATAAACACCGGTTATGTTGGGTGTTCTAGTTGCTACAAAATGTTTTCTAGTGATATTGCTGAACTTATTGCGTCGGTGCAAGGAAAATATTCGCACGTTGGCAAGGTTCCACTAAGTGTTATAAATAAGTCAGACGAACAAGCCGACCCAAGCAAAGTTATGGATAACGCTCTTAACTTTGGCGACCTGTCCTTAGCGGAAATTGCAAGAAATCATTTTCCTGGCAGAAGGAGGGGCTGATGGACGAAACAAGTGTTATTGAAACAAGTCGAATTAGGCTTGCTAGAAACATAGATAGTATGAGTTTTATTCCAAACTCTGACCCTAAAGCGTGCGAGCAACTTATAAACCGAGTGGTTGGGGCTGTTAGTATGCTTGGCAGATACAAAGTGTATAAAATGAACTCGCTTGGTGAGCAAGATAGCCTTGTTATGCTTGGTAAACACCTTATTAGTAAGGAACTCCTTAAAAATAAGCAGACTGGTGCTGTGCTTGTAAACGATGATGAAAGTCTTAGTATTATGGTTAACGAAGAGGACCATATTCGAGCGCAGTGCATATTAAATGGCAAAAACCTTGAAAGAGCCTATTCACTTATATCTGAAATAGATGACGAGTTGGACGAAAAATTAAACATTGCTTATGATAATAAGTTTGGCTATTTAACAAGTTGTGTTACAAATGTAGGCACTGGGCTAAGGGCAAGCATAATGTTATTTTTGCCAGCATTAACTTTAAGTGGCGAAATTGAAAATGTTGTGCTTGCAGTTAAGCAAAAAGGCCTAACTGTTCGTGGTGAACTTGGGGAAGGTAGTTTTCCGTTGGGCTATTTGTATCAAGTGTCTAATAGGTTAAGTATTGGCATAAGCGAAAGAGAAACTATTAGTCTTGTGAACTCAGCAACTGAAAAAATTGTGGAACTAGAGTTGCAAGAAAGAAGAAAACTTCTTGCCGAGAACCCAGATTATGTGGTGGATATGGCTTGGCGGGCTTATGGAATTTTGGCAAACTGCTACACAATAGATTATAATGAGTTTATGAAACTTGCTGGAGAATTGAAACTAGGCATAAGTTTGGGGCTAATAACTCTCTCTGACCCAAAACTTATAGACAAACTTATTATAATTTGCACCGACTCTGGAATAATTAAGTTAAGGGGCAAAATGATAGCCGAAGATGAAATTGCTAGAAGTAGAGCAGAATACTTAAGAAAAATGTTAAAGAGAGCAAAAATAAATTAAGAAAAGGGGAAAAATTATGAACATGGGAATGAGATTTGCTGAGAATGCAGATATTGCACTTCAAAACGCATACGAAATTGCCGAAAAACTAAACAAGAGTGTTGTTTCGGTTGAGCATTTGTTGTATGGGCTTGCAAGTGTGGATAATTGCGTTGCCAGCAGAATATTAAAAAAATATGATGTAACTGCAAGAAAATTGTTGCAGTCTATAAAATCTAGAAATATGACGCAACCAAAAATGTATTCGTCTGAAACAATAGACTTTTCACCAAAGTGTAAGTCTGTTGTGAATATGGCGGGGCAGATTGCCTATCAAAACGGGTCTAATGTTGTGTACACCGAATATCTTTTAAGAAGTGTATTAGAAGACCGAATGGGGGTATCTAACCAAATTTTGGTTGAAGACTTTGGTGTTAATATCGAAAACCTAATTGAAGACACCGATTATGCAATTACCAGTGGTGGTAAGGTTAAAGAAAATGGTTACACCGAACCAAACAACATAAACAATAATTCTAAAGATAAAAAGCAAGATGAAGACATTAATGTTAACTTGCCAGATTCTTTAAAAGACCTTGGTATAGACCTTACTCAAAGAGCAAGACGTGGCAAAATGGACCCAATTATTGGTAGAGATAAAGAAACCAACCGTATAATTGAAATATTGTGCCGAAAGACTAAAAATAACCCAATTTTAATTGGTGAAGCGGGTGTTGGTAAGTCGGCAGTTGTGGAAGGGCTAGCACAAGCAATTGTAAGAAATGATGTGCCAGAACTATTACAAAACAAAATTATCTTTTCATTAGAAATGGGTTCGTTGATGGCAGGAACCAAGTATCGTGGAACCATGGAAGAAAAACTTAAAAACGCCATTCAAGATATTATTGCAAGAAAAGATATTATTGTGTTTATAGATGAAATTCACACATTAATGCAAGCGGGTTCACATGATAATGAACTTAGCCCAGCAGATATATTAAAGCCATATCTTGCACGTGGGGAGATGCAAACTATTGGTGCTACTACCACCGACGAATATCGTAAGTTTATTGAAAAAGATAAGGCAATGGAGCGAAGATTTCAACCAATTATGGTTGAAGAACCAACTGCTGAAGATACAATTAAAATTTTAAAAGGCTTAAAAGATAGTTACGAAGCTTTCCATAAAGTTAAAATAACCGATGACGCTATTGAAGAAGCAGTTAATTTGTCGGTTAGATACATTATGGATAGGCACTTGCCAGATAAAGCTATTGACCTTATTGATGAAGCAAGTAGCAGAGCTAGAGTTCAAGGCAGTATGGTGCCAAGCGATATAAAAGAAGTTGAAAAACAACTTAGTCAATATGAAATTAAAAGAGATGAAGCTAGGCGTAATGACGACTGGGCGTTTGAACAACAATGCAACGAAAAAATTAAAGAACTAAAGGGTTGTATTGATGTTAAAAGCAAGGCTTGGAATAGTGCAAGGGGCAACCAAACTGGCATAGTAGATAAAGAAGATATAGCAAAAGTTGTTGCTTCGTGGACGGGTATCCCTGTAACTAAGTTAACTGAAACTGAAAAAGATAGGCTATTAAAATTAGAGGAAATTTTACACAAAAGAGTTGTAGGTCAAGACGAGGCTATTACGGCAGTAAGTAGAGCAATTAGGCGTGCTAGGGCCGGTTTAAAGGACCCAAAACGACCTATTGGTTCGTTTATATTCTTAGGCCCTACTGGTGTTGGTAAAACCGAATTAACTAAAGCCTTGGCGGAAGCGTTGTTTGACGATGAAAATTCGGTAATTAGAATTGATATGAGTGAATATATGGAAGCACACTCAGTGTCTAAACTAATTGGTTCACCTCCAGGCTATGTTGGTTTTGATGATGGCGGGCAACTAACCGAACAAGTAAGGCGAAAACCATATAGTGTTGTGTTATTTGATGAAATAGAAAAAGCACACCCAGATGTGTATAATCTAATGCTTCAAGTATTGGATGAAGGCAGATTAACCGATAGTAAGGGTAGAACCGTTAGTTTTAAAAACACCGTTATTATAATGACGAGTAATGTTGGTGTGGCAGACATTCCTAAATATTCAGGTAAACTTGGCTTTAATGAAGATAGTTCGGTTGAAGTGAATGTTAAAGACAAACTTATGGAAGCGTTGCGTGCAAGGTTTAAACCAGAGTTTATTAACCGTGTTGATGTGGTTGTGATTTTTGATAGTTTAAAGGAAGCCGATATTAAAAAGATTGCAGAAATTTTGATTGGCAACTTAAACAAAAAATTAAAACCTCAAAAAATTCAAGTTGGGTTTAGTGAATCGGCGTTAGATGGACTTGTTAAAGAGGGGTATAGCCCAGTATATGGCGCAAGACCACTAAAGCGAGTAATTGAACAGAAAATTGAAGATAAGTTAGCCGAAGGTTTGCTTACAGGCGACATTAAGCCGGGGCAAAGACTAGAGGTTAAATATAATAATGGCGAATTTTCGTTTAAATCATTAGACTAAACTGCAAAAATG
>USNN01000057.1 GCA_900556185.1 uncultured Eubacteriales bacterium | reverse complement strand
TATTATTTTAAAAAAACTCTTGACTTATTGGGTAAATTATATTAAAATATGACAGCAAAGTTAAATAATAATTTTATTTGTGGCAATTGTCCACATTTATTTTTTGTATAAATAGAAAGGAAGTAGAAAAATGAAAACAACAATGCAAAAACCACTAGAAATTCAAAGAAAATGGTATATTGTAGACGCAGAAGGAGTTGCTCTTGGAAGACTTGCAAGCCAAGTAGCTGCTATTTTAAGAGGTAAAAATAAAGCAGAATTTACCCCTAATGTAGATTGCGGAGATCATGTTATTGTTATCAATTCTGATAAGTTAGTTTTAACCGGTAAAAAGATGGAACAAAAATTTTACAGACATCACTCTGGTTATGTTGGCGGACTTAAGGAAGTTGGATATGATAAGTTAATGAAAGAAAAATCTGATTTCGTAGTTCGTGAAGCGGTTAAAGGTATGCTTCCAAAAAATAGTCTTGGTCGAAAGATGATTAAAAAACTTCGAGTTTATCGTGATGCTAATCATGGCCACGAAGCACAAACTCCAGAAGTTAAGCAAATTGTGAAGTAGGGAGAAAGATAATGGCAAAGAAAGCAACAAGCAAAAAAGCCCAATTCTGGGGAACTGGTAGAAGAAAAAAGAGTATTGCAAGAGTTCGTCTTATTCCAGAAGGAACTGGCAAAATCGTTATTAATGGAAAAGGTCTAGATGAATACTTTGACCTAGAAACATTAAAGATTATTGTTAAACAACCTTTAACATTAACCGAAACTGAAAACAAGTTTGATGTTTATGCAAATGTTTATGGTGGTGGTAGCACTGGTCAAGCAGGTGCAATTCGTCATGGTATTGCAAGAGCCATGGTTATGTTCAACGAAGAATTTAAACCAGCTATTAAGTCTGCAGGCTTCTTAACAAGAGACCCAAGAATGAAAGAAAGAAAGAAATATGGTCTTAAGAAAGCTCGTAAGGCACCACAATTCTCTAAGAGATAATTTAATTTATTTAAACACACAGATATTTCTGTGTGTTTTTTATTTGTAAGAAATTGTATATGTATGCTAAAATTATAAATGGAAATAATTTTTTTATGGAGTATATTTAGTGAAAGATAATTTTCAAGCCAAAGAACTAAAAAAAGCAAAACGTGCCTTCAAAAAAATTATGAGAGAGTCTAAGATTCGTGACCGAGAAGAAACAAGAAAGCAGTTAAAAGAAAAACGCAAAGCAGAAAGGTTAAAACGAAACACTTTAAATAGGTTTTTAACACTAGATAACGCTGCCACGATTTATCCTAGTATTCGTGAAGAAAATTGGGACTTTGTGTATAGAGAGTCGGTGGTTTTAAATAAGCCAGTTAATAAAGATATTTTGCAACGGGCAGTAGACGAAGCGAAAGACCGTTTTCCTTCATTTTTTGTAAGAATTAAAAGTGGGGTATTTTGGAATTATTTTGAATCGTTAGATACAAGGCTATTGGTGCAAGAAGAAAACTTCTTTCCGTGTGCTAGGTTTTTAAAGGGCTCTAACCAACATTTAATTCGAGTTTTGTATTATAAAAACCGAATTAGTGTTGAGTGTTTTCACGCAGTTGCTGATGGAAGAAGCACTCTAAAATTTTTAAATAGTTTGGTGTATAGGTATTTACAATTAAGTGGTGTTAAGTTTTCTAGTGAAAATGGCGTTCTTAATACGCAAGACCTGCCAAGAGAAGACGAACTTGTTGATTCGTTTTTAGAATACGGTGATGACTCTAAAAAATTAAAGCATAAAGAAGTGAAAGCGTATAGAATTAAAGGAACACCTGAAGAATTTGGGGTTGTTAATTCAATAATTGCTATAATGAGTGTTAAAAACTTAAAAGAAATATCGGCAAAATATAATTCAAAACTATTTGAGTTTATTATTGCAAGTTTAGGTTTTAGTATATATAAAAGGGCAAACAAGTCGGAAAAAAATAGGCCTATAAAAATATCAGTTCCAATAGATTTAAGGCGGTTTTTTGAGTCTAACACCTTGCGTAATTTTAGTGGATACTTAAATGTAGAAATTCCTATAGTTAAAGATTTAACATTTGAAAAGTGCTTGGAAATTGTGCACTCAGAAATGAGCAAAATAGATAAACCAAGGATGCAAAGTTTTATTAATAGTAATGTTAGTATGCAAAAAAATAAACTAATTAAAATCGTTCCATTGTTTATTAAAAACTTTATAATAAAACTATGCTTTAAAGCGTGGGGTGAAAGTTATCAAACCCTTGCAGTTAGCAACCTAGGTTTGGTGCAAACACCAGCCGAGTATAAAACTATGGTTGACCATTTTGAATTTAATCTTGGTAGACCTAAGTATAACGCAAAAAGTGTTGGTATTGTGTCGTATGGAGATAAGATGGTTTTAATAATGTCCTCTAAAATAAAGGAAAACACAACTGAAAGAGATTTTTTAACGCTTCTTAGTTCATTTGGAGTAACTATAGAAGTAGATAGTAATAGGGAGGACTTATATGAATAAAGACCATTATTGCGATATGTGCAACATTAGTGTGCATAACAGTTTAAGTTATTGCCCGCTTTGCGGAAGAAAAGTAGGCGAAGGCAAAAAAGAAGATGCAAGTTATCCACAAGTTGATTTTTCATATACATTAATTGAAAAATGGATAAAAATTGTAGGGGCACTACTTTTATTACTTTCTATATTGTCGGTTGTGGTTAACTTGTTTTTTAGAACCAACCCATTTTGGTTTCCGTATGTAATTGTTGGAATATTTAGTTTGTGGCGAGTTTTGTTTTACCCATTTAAGGAAGGCAAAAGCCATTTAAACAGTATTCCTGCATCTGGCATAATGATTGCAATTTTATTAATATTTATAGATGTATACGACTATAAATTTATTGGAAGTGAACTTGGATGGGCGTTATGTTATTCAGCCCCAGCGGTGTTAACATTAACAACCATTGTTTCATTTATTTTAGCCATTAATATGCGTAAAGTGGAAGAAAGTTTAACTAAAGGCATTGTTGGTGTTGGTGTTGTAAACCTATTATTTTTATTAAGCAAAATATTGTGGTTTAACCAATTTAAAAACTGGCCTATATTTATGAGTATACTTGCTAGTTTTGTAGCTTTGTTTTTATTATTTTAAAAGCAATATTAGTTATAATAAATCCTACTATTCCTCCTAATAATGCTATTTTTATTGGATATGTACCTATTTTTATTTAAAAGAAAAAGGTTAATAAAAGAACTAAATAGAAGTTTTCATATTTAACAGGAGAAAAGATGACAAAATTTGAATTATTGGAAATGTTAACAAAGGCTCGGGAAATTTATTTTTCTGAAGCTCAAGTGATTAAAAATTTTGGAAAATCGGTAAATTATAATGGTGCTACCATAAAAAGGCTTCTTGGCGAACTAGTAGATAGTGGCGATGTTATTATAACCGAAAGGCATAAATATGCAGTAACAACCAAAACTAGTTTTGTTAGAGGCACATTTATAGGTAATAGCAAAGGTTTTGGTTTTGTGGAACCAGAAGACAAAACTATGGATGATTTGTTTATTCCAGAAAGAAAAACAAATGGTGCTATTCATGGTGATATTGTTATTGCCAAAAGGGTTTTGCACCCTAAAAAAGGGTTTAAAGACCGTAACTCTAACACTGAAGCCGAGATTGTAAAAATTATTAAAAGAACACTGCAAAATGTGGTTGGTGTTTATTCTATGCTCGCTGGTGGAGGGGTGGTTGTCCCTGATGATAAGCGAATTGTTGACCAAGTTTTTGTTCCATTAGAAAAGTCTATGGGGGCAAGAAGCAATCAAAAGGTTGTGTTAAAACTTATTCAATATCCATCTAGAAACCAAATGGCTATTGGTGAAATTACAGAAATACTTGGAGATGTTAACGATGTTGGCGTGGATACACTTAGCATTGTTCGTAGTTATAATTTAACAGAAAATTTTCCTCAAAGTGTGTTAGACGAAGCAAAAAAAGTCGCAAAAGAACCAACGGAAAAAGATTTTGAAGGTAGGCGAGATTTTAGAAAAGATTTAACAATAACCATAGATGGCGAAGATGCACGAGATTTTGACGATGCGATTGGTTTAACAAAAATTGGTGAAGACTATTTACTAAAAGTGCATATTGCCGATGTTTCTCACTATGTTAAACAAAATAGCGAAATAGACAAAGAAGCATTTAGGCGGGCAACTAGTGTGTATTTTCCTGATATGGTTTTGCCTATGCTTCCAGAAAGTTTGTGCAACGATGTGTGCTCATTAAACCCTAATGTTGATAGGCTTACTTTGTCGGTTGTGGCTAAGTTTGATAAAAACGGCAACAACACCGATTATGAGATAGTTAAGGGTGTGATTAAGTCTGACTACCGAATGACCTATACAAAAGTCGCAAAAATTTTTGATGGTGATAAAAAATTATCCACAGAATACAAAAAAATTGTGCCTATGCTATTAGATATGAAGGCGCTTGCTGAACTACTATTAAAGCGAAGACACGAAAAAGGCGAACTAGATTTTGATTTGCCAGAAGTTCAGATAGATATGGACGAAAACCATAAGATTATAGATATATACAAAAAGCCACGAACAATGGCAGATAGGTTAATAGAACAATTTATGGTTGTAACAAATGAAATTGTGGCAAGGCATATGAAAAACTTAGAAATGCCGTTTGTATACAGGGTGCACGAGCCACCAACAACCGAAAAGTTACATGCCTTTAATGACTACATAAAAGGCGTTGGGCTAAATCTTACAGTGCCAGAAATAGACGCAAAACCTAGAGATATTCAAAAAATATTAACAGCAGTTAAAGGTAGGCCTATGCAAATAGTTATAAACCAATTATTGCTTAGAAGTATGCAAAAGGCAAAGTATTATGAAAGACCACTTGGACACTTTGGTTTGGCGCTTGCCGATTATTGCCATTTTACTTCGCCAATAAGAAGATATCCAGACCTAACTATTCACCGCATAATTAAACTTGTTATAGATGGCAAGATGGACAATAAAAACTATGAATTTTACGAAAGTTTTGTATCTGATAGTGCAACGCAATCTAGTGAAAGAGAAAGGCTGGCTGACGAAGTAGAAAGGGAAGTAGACGACCTTAAAAAGTGTGAGTATATGACAAAGCGTATTGGCGAGGTTTACACAGGGTTTATTTCTGGTGTAACTGAAACAGGGTTCTTTGTTCAACTAGAAAATACTATAGATGGGTTTGTTTCTATAGATAGTTTGCCAGAAGACCATTATTATAGCGATTTAACAAAAATGATGGTTATTGGTAAAAACCATAAATATGTGGTTGGTCAAACCATTAGTATTAGTGTGTATAAAGCTGATATGGTAACTAGAAATATAGATTTTGTAACCCTAGATTCACCGTATCTTGCAAAAAGAGAAGAAGAATAATCATATTTAATTTATAAAGCCCATACTTTTTAGTATGGGTTTTTATAATGAAATAGAAAGTTTATTTAATAACGAAAAAATAGATAATAGCTTTAATTTAGAGTGCTTGGGTCAATCGGCAGTAATTGTTTCTGGGTATAAATTAATTTCAAAGTTATCTGAAACCGAGATGGTTATAAGTGTTAAAAACAATAAAAAGATAGTAATTTCTGGTGTTAAATTATATATAAAAAGACTAGAAAAAATGGAAGTGATTATTGCTGGCACAATATTAAATATTGGGTTTAACTAGGAGGCAATTATGAAGCGAATAGAAGTTTCAGGGCTAAATATAGACCGACTAATTTTAGCAATGCAAGAAAACAATATTATGCCACAAAAGCTAA
>USNN01000056.1 GCA_900556185.1 uncultured Eubacteriales bacterium | reverse complement strand
CTTGAGCCAGAAGTATGGGATGTACTTGAAGACGTTATTAAAGAGCATCCGGTTATGCTTAACCGTGCTCCTACACTTCACAGACTTGGTATTCAAGCGTTTGAACCAGTTTTAATTGAAGGTCACGCACTAAAATTGCATCCATTAACCTGTTCTGCGTTCAATGCGGACTTCGATGGTGACCAGATGGCTATCCACGTTCCACTAAGCATTGAAGCACAAGCAGAATGTAGATTTTTGATGATTGCATCTAACAACATTTTGAAACCATCTGATGGTGAACCAATTGCTACTCCATCACAAGATATGGTATTTGGTAACTACTATTTAACTATGGAAAAGCCAGGTGCTAAGGGTGAAAACTCTTACTTTGCTAGCCCAGACGAAGCAAAACTAGCCTTCCAAGCAAAAGAAATAGACGTTAACTCTATAATTAATGTTAGAAGAACAATGCAAATAGATGGCAAATGGTATTCTACAATTATAAATACTACAGTTGGTAGAATTATATTTAACGATATTATTCCACAAGACTTAGGCTTTACAAAGCGTGAAACACCAGAAGACCAATTGCAATATGAAGTTAACTACAAAGTTGGTAAAAAAGAATTAAAGAAAATAATTAAAGCGTGCTATGATGTTCATAACATTTCTGTAACTGCAGAAATGCTAGATAAAATTAAGAACACTGGTTATAAGTATGCAACCCTTGCTGGGCTTTCTCTAGGTCTATTTGATATTGAAGCACCTAAAGAAAGAGAAAGCATTATTGAAGACGCTAACAATGAAACAGTTAACGCTGAAAAACAATATAAACGTGGTTTAATAACCTTACAAGAAAAACAATCTAGACTATCTGAAATTTGGGCTGGAGCCATGAGCCGAATGAGTAAAGAAGTTTCTTCTAACTACGACCCATACAACCCAATTAGAATGATGAGTGAGTCTGGTGCCCGTGGTTCGGCTACTCAGATTAACCAGCTTTCTGGTATGCGTGGACTTATGAGTTCTACTTCTGGTAAACTAATTGAAGTGCCAATTAGATCTAGCTTTAAGCAAGGTATGTCAGTTATTGAATACTTTATTTCTACTCGTGGTGGTAGAAAGGGTCTAGTTGATAAGGGCTTGAAGACAGCAGATGCTGGTTACTTAACAAGAAGACTTGTAGATGTTGCTCAAGAAGTCGTTATTAGAGATGATGACTGCTTTGAAACCCTTGGCGAAAAGATTAAAGGTCTTGAAGTTTCTGCTATTATGGACGGAAAACAGGTACTTGAAAGTCTTTCAGAAAGAATTATTGGTAGATTTGCTGTTAATGATGTAATTAACCCACAAACCGGCGAATTAATTGTTCCAGCTAACACAATGATAAGCAAAGAACAAGCAAAAGCAATTGATGACGCAGGCATTAAGACAGTTGCAATTAGAACTGTTTTAACTTGCAAATCTAAGATTGGTATTTGTGCTAAGTGTTATGGTAAGAATATGAGTTCTAAAGAGATTGTGCCTTATGGCGAAGCGGTTGGTATTATTGCTGCTCAATCTATTGGTGAACCAGGTACACAGCTTACCATGAACGTCTTCCACGAAGGTGGTGTATCAGCCAGTGGAGATATTACCCAAGGTTTGCCTAGAATTGAAGAATTGTTTGAAGCTAGAAAACCAAAAGGTGTTGCAGTTATTAGTGCTGTAAATGGCACAATTAAGGCTATTGACCTAGCAAAACAAAAGATTGTTATTACTTCAACTGAAAACTTTGATGTTGAATATTCTATGCCGTATGGTGCTAAAATGAAGGTCGCAGTTGGCGATACAGTTGAACCTGGTAGCCAATTAACTGAAGGTTCTATTAACCCTAACGATATCCTTATAACTAAGGGTGTTAAGGGCGTTCAAGATTACCTAATGAAAGAAGTTCATATGGTTTATAAGAAGAATGGTGTTGATGTTAACGATAAACACATTGAAATTATTTTACGTCAAATGTTAAAGAGAGTTAAAATTGAAGACTCTGGCGACACTGCAATCTTACCAGGTGAATTACTTGATATTAACGACTACGAAGAACTTAACGAAAAGACAATAGCAGAAGGACACGAACCTGCTACTGCTAAGAGAGTACTTTTAAGTATTACTAAAGCTTCTCTTGCAACAAATAGCTTCTTGTCTGCCGCTTCCTTCCAAGAAACCGTTAGAGTGTTAACCGATGCTGCAATTAAAGGCAAGATTGACCCACTAATAGGCTTAAAGGAAAATGTTATTATTGGTAAGTATATTCCAGCGGGAACTGGGCTTAGAAGATATAGAGAACTTGTTCCAAGCGAAAATTAATAAAAAATATCTCAACCGATTTGGTTGAGATATTTTTTTTGTGTTTATTTTAACAATTTTCTATACATTTCTTCAAGTTCGTGTGTGTTCATTAGCACAGGAACAGGGTATAGTGGATTACCTTCTGCATTAGCCTTTTTTGCTAAATTTGGAATGTCTTCTTCTTTTAAGGCTTCTATGTAGGTAGGAATATTCATAATCTTGTTTTGTTCTCTTATCCAATTAACAAATGTGTCGGCAGATTGTTTTATGTCGTCCGTTTCCTTAGATAAGCCAGCAATAACTGCAAGTTTAGCCAGTTTTTTATCTATTTTAGGGCGATAACTATCCAAAAAGTGTGGAAGTATAACTGCATTGGCAAAGCCGTGTGGAACGCCATATTTGCCACCAAGAGAGTGTGCTACGGCATGAACATAACCAACATAAGAAATTGTAAAAGCAACTCCTGCATAATATGATGCTACTAGCATATTTTCTCTTGCGGTTGCATTAGAACCATCTTTATAAACCTTTGGTAGGTTTTTGACAATAAGTCTAACGGCTTTTTCGCTTAGTTCACGTGTTCTTTTTGTTGTGCTATTGCTTATATAGGCTTCTACGGCGTGGGTAAGAGCGTCCATACCCGTAGAACTTGTTATATGTGGTGGAAGACCAAGTGTATTTTTATAATCTAACACGGCGTAATCTGGAATTAGTGAAAAATCATTAATGGCGTATTTATAATGGGTTTTGTCGTCCGTTATAACTGCTGCTACGGTGGTTTCAGACCCTGTTCCTGCGGTTGTTGGAATTGCAATAAGTAGTGGTAATTTTTTTCTAACTTTTAACAAGCCTTTCATTTTATTAACAGGTTGCTTTGGCTTAACAACTCTTGCTCCAGTAACTTTCGCACAGTCCATAACAGAACCGCCACCAAAGGCAATTATACTATCACAACCATTATCTAAATAGGTTTTAAGTGATTCTTCTATATTTGTGATAGTTGGGTTTGGAATAGTGCCATCATAAACGGCGTAATCTATTTTTGCGTTTTTTAAACTGGTTTCTAGTTCGTTCGTTAAGCCTAAACCACGAATAGATTTATCGGTAACTAAAAGTGGTTTACTTAGGTTGTGGTCTTTTAATATTTTAGGAATAATATTTACGGTTTTAACAATTTCTGGTTCACGGTAAGGCATTAGTGGAATAGCAAGTTTCATAAAAGTTTGATAGGTTCTACAATATGCTTTTTTAAAGATGTTCATAGTTTTCTCCTTAGAATTTAATCATTTATACTAACAGAATAGATAGATGTGGCTAACACAAATTGAGCAGGGTAGTAAAGAATTAGGCATAATATGCTAAATACTCTACCAGTGTTTGCAAATAGTCTAAAAAGTAGCATTAGGTCAGATAAGAAAAACATTGCACTACCAACAATAAGTGCTAGGTTTTTCATATTTTTGTTACGAATGTAGTTACTAATGGTTTTTCCAACCATAAATGAAATAATTAATGCGTAAACAATGATAAGTAATTCCATACCCTTAAAGTCAAAGCCTTTATATAATAAGATTAGTAGGGTAGATAATCCAAAAATTACGCCACCTATAACAAGGTCTAGCCAATGGATTTTTTGAATGGTGCAAAATGATACAAAATAGAATACATGCCCAAGTGCAAAAAATGCAACGCCAAGAGTAAAGTAGTCTATTAGTAGTATATCGCCTAAAAAGGCAGACACAAGTCCCAAGAACATAAAATATTTAAAGTATTTGTGCTCTGAAAAATTTTCTTTATTGTTTAAAACATAAATTAAATTTACTAGCCCGCCAACAACAAATATTGCACTAGCAATAGTTTTGGTTATGTATTGACTGCAATTTATAAACATATAAAGTGCATCAGAAACAACGGCGCATATAAAAAATATTATGTTAAACCATTCTATAAAACTCAACTTTTTCATATGTTTCTCCTTATATAAACATATTATATAACAAAATAAATAAAAACAAAACTAAATTTAGTCTAATGTGCAGGCTTTCATAATTTCGTTTAATAGTGGAGTAAGTCCATTTGAAAAGTTAACTTTAACTAAGTTGTGTTGAAACTTGTTTAGGTTTTTAAGTGTTGCATCTAGAGTTTGTTCTAGAGTGCATAACTTTTCTTCGGGTAAAACTTCGGCAATACCTAAACTTTTAAAGTAATTTGCATTGTCTATTTGGTCGCCCCTAGACGCTTTTTTGCTTAGTGGAATAAGTAGCATTGGTTTTTTTAGTAGTGCTAGTTCAAAAATTGTGTTGCTGCCAGCCCTTGATATTACTAGGTTGCTTGCTTTAAATATTGCCCCTATATTATCTGCAAATTCTAGTTGGTGGTAGTTTGGGTGTTTAAAGTTTATCGACTTACCTTTGCCAGTTATGTGAATAATATTATAGTTTTTAACAAGGTGAGGTAGTATTTTTTCAATCGCATTATTAATTGGCGTGCTACCTAAACTTCCTCCTGTTATGCAAATGGTTTTAAGATTAGATTTTAATTTATATTTTAAAATTGCTTCGGTTGGGTCGGCTAGTAATAGTTTTGTAGATGCTGGTGAACCAGTCCAAACACCATTTTTAAACTTTTTGGCAGTAGATTCGAAAGTGGTGCAGATGGTTTTTGCGTATCTTGACGCAATTTTGTTGGCTAGCCCCATAGTTAAGTCACTTTCGTGAATAACTATTGGAATATGGTTTTTATTTCCAGCAAACACAACTGGCACAGAAACATATCCACCTTTAGAAAATAATACCTTTGGCGAAATGTCTTTAATTAGGTTATTGGCTTCTTTATTTGCTCTTGCTAGTTTAAATGGAATACAAAAGTTTTTAAATATGTGAACTCTGTCTAGTTTTGTGGATGTTATTGGGTGAAAATATAGGTTTGAATACTTTTGTTTTAGTTCTGTAACCTTTTCACTCTCTAGGCTATTAATGCCACCAATGTAGTGAATCTCATCAAAAATGTTTGTTAAAATTGGGATTAGTGCAAGGTTTGGGGAGATGTGCCCCATAGTTCCGCCACCCGTTAATACGATTTTATTTTTCATAGTTATAGTTTATTCTTATTTGGTTAATTTTATTCTTTTATGTAAAAAAATAAGACTATAGCGAATAATATTTGATATAATTTGATTTGCGTTAAACAAATTTTTTGTGGTATACTAAATTTGTTAATAATTATAAACGGAGATAATATGGCTACAAAAGAAACAAAAACACAGAAATCTTATGACGCAAAAGACATTCAGGTCCTAGAAGGGCTAGATGCGGTTAGATTGCGTCCTGGTATGTATATAGGAACAACAGGGGTAAAGGGTCTTCATCACCTTGTTTGGGAAATTGTAGATAACGCAATAGACGAAGCAACAAATAAATTTGCAACAAGAATAGATGTTGAGATATATAAAGACGGTTCAATATCGGTTAAAGATGATGGTCGTGGTATTCCAGTAGATATGCACCCAACTTTAAAAATAAGTGGTGTAGAAGTCGTTTTCACTCAACTTCATGCAGGTGGTAAATTTAATA
>USNN01000055.1 GCA_900556185.1 uncultured Eubacteriales bacterium | reverse complement strand
AATCTGCGATTAAACACATCTTCAACGCTTCCGTGGTAGTGCATAATTTTGTCTAGGTGAATATCGTAAACTGTGTTGTGTTCTCTTATTAGTATATACGGATGCAAAACTCCAATATTTTTGGATATAGCCCAATGAACATCACTTAGTTTAAACTCATCTTCATATTTCATTGCAAAACACTTCCTTTCGTTTAGAGTAGCACACCCATGAGTTATTTGTCAACTTTCGCCAATTATCTTTTGTTTAATATTTTAAATTTATAATTTTACATTCGGGAGTTGGTCGTGTTATAATAAAGAATGTAAATCAAATTTTAGGAGCATATATGAATTACGCACAGATATTAAGTTTAGAAACCGGCGTTACTGAACCTCACGCCGAGAATATCATTAACTTACTAGACGAAGGTTCAACCATTCCATTTATCGCCAGATATCGTAAAGAATTAACTGGCGGTATAGACGACCAAAAATTAAGAGAATTTGCCGACAGGTTAAATTATCTTAGAAACCTAGACAAAAGAAAGGAAGAAGTTATTAAAGGCATCTCTGACCAAGACAAACTCACCCCAGAACTAGAAAAGCAAATTAATGATGCTGTTACTCTAGCCGAAGTTGAAGACCTTTATAGACCATTTAAACCAAAACGACAAACAAGAGCAACCATCGCTATGGCAAAGGGGCTTACCCCATTTGCTACAATTATATTAGAGCAAAAAATTACAGATGGCACTATTGAAGATGTTGCTAAAGAATATATAAATGAAGAAAAAGGCGTTACTACTGTTGAAGAAGCCATTCAAGGTGCTTGTGATATTGTTGCAGAAACCATTTCTGATACTGCCGACACAAGAAAGTCTTTAAAACAATTTTTGCATAAAACCGCCGAAATTGAAACAAGTTTAAAAGACGAAACCAACGAAAAGAACAAAGTATACGATATGTATGCAAATTACACAGAACCAATAAAGCAACTCCCTAGCCACCGAATTTTAGCAATTAACCGTGGTGAAAACGAAGATTGCTTGAAAGTTTGTTTAAAAATTAATGAAGAAAAATGCTTAAACATTTTAATTAAATTCTTTGTTAAAGGTGAAAGCATATTTAAAGATTTGCTTACAAATACAATTATACCAGATAGTTTTGATAGGCTTTTAATGCCAAGTTTGGAAAGAGAAATTAGAAACAACCTAACCGAAATGGCGGACGAACAAGCAATTAAAATGTTCCAAGTGAATTTAAAGCCACTTCTTATGCAACCACCTTTAAAGGGTAAAGTTATTTTAGGACTAGACCCAGCATATAGAACAGGTTGCAAACTTGCAGTTATAAACGAATTTGGCACAGTACTCGATAAAGGAGTAATTTACCCTACCCCACCACACAACAAAATTGACGAAGCCGAAGTTGTTGTGCTTGGCTTAATTAAAAAGCACCATGTGAACACCATTTCTATAGGTAATGGAACCGCAAGCAAAGAAAGTGAAATTTTTGTTGCTAACCTTATAAAAAAATATAACTTAAATGTAAACTATATGGTAGTAAGTGAAGCGGGGGCTTCTGTGTATAGTGCAAGCAAACTTGGTGCCGAAGAATTTCCTGATTACGATGTTTCTTTGCGTAGTGCAGTTTCTATTGCAAGAAGATTACAAGACCCACTAGCAGAGCTTATTAAAATTGATGTTAAAAGTATTGGTGTTGGGCAATATCAGCATGATATGCCACAAGCAAGACTAACTGAAGTGCTAGACGGCGTTGTTGAAGACTGTGTTAATAGTGTTGGTGCAGACCTTAATACCGCAAGCCCAAGTTTGCTTGCTAAAATTTCTGGACTAAATAACGGCATTGCGAAAAACATTGTTAAATATCGTGACGAAAATGGTGCATTTAAAAACCGAAAAGAGTTGTTAAAAGTATCTAAACTAGGCGCTAAAGCATTTGAGCAATGTGCAGGTTTCTTGCGAATACCAAATGGTGAAAACATTTTGGATAACACTGGTGTTCACCCAGAAAGTTATGATTCTACTGAAAAATTATTAAAACTATTTAACTTAAACGATGAAAGTGTTAAAAATAAAACCATTAGCAACTTGCCTATGCTAGTTGAAGAATATGGCAAAAACAAAACCGCTGAAGAAATTGGCGTTGGTGTACCTACTCTAGAAGATATTATTAAAGAAATAATTAAACCTGGTAGAGATATTCGTGATAGTTTGCCTGCTCCAATTTTAAGAAGTGACCTTATGAGTATTGAAGACCTAAAGGTTGGTATGGTTTTAACAGGAACAGTTAGAAACGTTATAGACTTTGGTGCATTTGTGGATATAGGCGTACACCAAGACGGCTTGGTTCATATTTCTGAAATTTGCGAAAGATATATAAAACACCCAAGCGAAGAATTATCTGTTGGTCAAATTGTTAAAGTTAAAGTTATTGGCGTAGACCTTGTTAAAAACAAGATTAGTTTATCTATGAAAAATATTAGTGAAGAGGAAATCGCTTAATGAATGTTGGAATAGACATAGTTGAAATAGCACAAGTAAAACAAGTATCTAACCTAGAGCGGTTTTTGGATAAATATTATTCTATTGAAGAAATAAAGTATATTCGCCATAAATCGGTTAGAAAAGAGCAAACCATTGCTGGCATCTTCGCCGCTAAAGAAGCTTTTTTGAAAGCATTAGAAATTGGCATTGGTTCTGAAATAAGTTTAAAAGATGTGGTAGTTGAACATAAAGAAAACAACGCTCCATATATTCTTTTAAACGAGCCTGTTTTAAAACTATTAAAAAAATACAACTATTCTAGCATAGATATATCAATTTCGCATGGTGGCGAATATTCTATAGCCATTTGCAATTTAAAATAAAAATTACCACGGTAGTAATTCTACCGTGGTTTTATTTTTAATTATATTCTGCGTTGGTTATTTTTATGTTTTTAAAGTAGTAATCTATTATTTCGGTGTGTGATTTGCCTTGTTCGGCTAAAACTTTAGCACCCCACTGGCTAAGCCCAACGCCATGACCATAACCTTTGCCACTAATTGTAACACTATTTTTAGATACAACAATATCATTTATAAGTGTGGATTTTAGTTTTGTGCCACCAATATTTAGTCTTAGTGTATTAGCCGAAACTTCGCTGTCGCCAATTATTATGGTAGACGCCCGGCCACTTTCATCTTTTTCACCTATTCTGAAACTGTTTATATTGTTTACAGTTACGCCCATTTTACGCAATGCTGACAATATTTCCGACTTGGTTAAAGTTACCGACCAATTAAAGTCTTTACTGTTTTCAGCCGTTTCTGGTGAAGCCACGCTTTTTGTATAATTTTCTTCACCTAAATAGTTTAGCCCTGCCTTGGCAGTAGTTGTAATGCCACCGCTGTTAGAATGGAACCACGCCTCTATAAGTTCACCATCAGAAACAATTACCTTGCCTTGCGTTTCGTTAACAGCCCGCTCTATGTTTTCATTTATTTTAGATTTATCATATGCTTGGGCTTCGGTTACATCGTTACTAATATCCGCCCCTTCATATTTGCTTTTTTGATTTTTTAGAAAATACAATGTGTAAGTTCTCGCTAAAATCGCTTGGGCTTTTATTGCTTCAATTGACCAATCATTATATATTTCGCCAGCAAGAACGCCTTTAACATATTCTTCTAGTTCCATACTCTCTATTGTTTTTGTGTTAACGTCGTACACCTTTAGTAGCGGTGCCGATGTTTCGCTAGATAAATTTATATTTTCTGGTAGTTCTATTTTTGTTTTATTTTCATTACACCCAACAAAAACAAAACAACTAAGTATTCCTACAAGTAAAACACAAACTATATTTTTAAACTTTTGCAAAATAATACCCCCATACCTTTTTTAATAGTATGGGGGTAAATTTGTTTTTTATACTTAGTCTAGCCCGATAGCCGATAATTTGGCATATTGTTCTTTAAATAGTTCCTTAAGTAGTGTTTTTCGTTGAACTGAATAATTATTGTGTATCATAAATGCGATGTTTTTTTCTGACCCAACTAACACAACCATTTTTTTAGCCCTTGTTACGGCTGTATACAATAGATTTCTTGTCATCATCATTGGGTTACCGCCAACTACCGGAATAACCACCGCATCGAACTCACTACCTTGACTTTTGTGTATGGTTATTGCATACGATAAAATTAATTCGTCTAGATCCACCATAGAATACTGACAACGCCTGCCGTCTTCAAATAAAATCGTGGTTTCGTATGAGTTTGGGAAAATTTCTTCAATATACCCTATGTCGCCATTAAACACACCTTGACCACTAAGTCCATTTTTAACCCACTCTTTATCGTAGTTATTAACAGTTTGCATCACCCTATCGCCCACTCTAAATAATTTTTCACCTACAGTAATTTCTGGCTTATTATTGTTTTTAGGGTTTAAAACCGCCTGAAGTGATGAATTTAAGTTTTCTACACCAAGTTCACCCGACTTTAATGCCGACAAAACTTGCACTTGCGATGGGTCTATATTTAAAAACTTTGGCAACCTATTTTGCACCAAATCTACAATTAAGTTTTTATTTTGCTCTGGCGTTTCTTTATTCATTATAAAAAAGTCACCCGTTTTAGATATTTCTAGTTTTTCGCCGTTATTAATTTTGTGGGCGTTTACTACTATATTACTTTCGGTGGCTTGTCTGAATATTTGCGTTAGTGACACCACCGGAACCATATCTAGTTCAATTAAATCACCTAAAATATTTCCTGCCCCAACGCTTGGTAATTGGTCTTTATCACCGACTAATATTAATCTCATTCCAATACTTAATGCGTTTGTAATGTTACTCATAACGAATGAATCTACCATACTGCACTCATCAATAATAATTGCATCGGCTTCTAATTCGGTTTTGGTGTCAAACGCAGAATCAAACTCTTTGCCTTTAAAGTTTATATCTAATGCCCGGTGAATGGTTTTTGCGTCTTCGCCTGTTGCATCGCTTAATCTTTTACTTGCCCTTCCTGTTGGTGCAAGAAGCAGTGTTGTGTGCCCCATCGCTTTTAATATGTTATTAATAGCCCGAATTATGGTTGTTTTACCTGTTCCCGGACCACCAGTTATAATACTCACAGGTTCACTAACCGCCGTTATTATTGCGTCTTTTTGGCTTTGATGTAATTCTATTTTCGCTTGCTTTTCATATTCCGCTAAGTAGTATGAAATATCTGGCATATATGACGCCTTTGTTAGCATCAGTTTTGCCAGTTTTCCAGCAATCGCCCTTTCCATATTATAATACTTGGATAAACTATAATACACTTCTTGGTCTTGAATATATTCTTTTATATAGCCATCTATAATAAGATTTGCAACAACTTGCTCAAACGCATCGCTTTTGTTTTCACTAGATATACCAAGTAAATCAAACACGCTTTTATTCAATATGCTAGAGTCTACTAAAGTGCTTCCAGTCTTCATAGTAATTTCATTTAAAATATAAATTATGCCAGCTCTCATTCTAAATGTGCTATCTGGGTCTATACCCATTTTAATTGCAATTTTATCTGCCGTTTTGAAACCAATGCCGTCTATGTCTTCTACCATTTTATATGGGTTTTTAGAAATTATTGCTTCGGTGCCATTTTTATATTTATCATAAATTTTAACCGCCATATTTATGCTTACATCATAGTTTTGCAAAAACATAACCGCATCTTGCAGTTTTCTAATATCGTTATATCTTAGGGCAATTAACCGAGCCTTTTCTAAACTAACACCTCTAACTTTAGATAATTCAGCTGGGTTTGTTTCAATAATATTTAAAGTATCCACACCAAAAGTCTTTACAATATTATTGGCAGTAACTGGACCAACGCCAGCAATAAGTCCACTTGCTAAATACTTTTCTATTTGTTCTACTGTAGTAGGTTTTTTGATTGTAACTTTTGTGGCTA